>JARRLQ010000008.1:43835-79361 GCA_037386905.1 Woeseiaceae bacterium | reverse complement strand
GACCCCGGTGGGCGAAATGACAGACGAGTCACCCAAAGAAGAAATCCTGATCAATGTGACGCCCAGCGAGGTGCGTGCCGCATTGCTCGAGAATGGTGTGCTGCAGGAAGTGCATATCGAGCGCGCCGCTCGCCGCGGTGTGATCAGCAACATCTACAAGGGGCGGGTATCCCGCGTGTTGCCCGGCATGCAGGCTGCGTTCATCGACATCGGCCTGCAGCGAACCGCGTTCCTGCACGTTTCGGACATCGTTCGACCGCCTAACGGAGACGACCTCGAGCAGGAGTTGCCGCGCATTCGTGACCTCGTCAAGGAAGGCGAAGACGTACTTGTGCAGGTCGTCAAAGACCCGCTCGGCAACCAGGGCGCGCGCCTGACAACCTTCATCACCCTGCCGTCCCGTTACCTCGTGCTGCTGCCCAAGGGCGACAGTGTCGGCATCTCCGCCCGCATCGAAGATGAGGAGGAGCGGGAGCGCCTGAGAGAGGCCGTAGCGGGCCTTATTGAGGAAGAGGAACTCGGCTGCGGGGCGATCGTTCGCACCGTCGCCGAGGGTGCCGGGGTCGACGAACTGCGGGCCGACCTCAAGTTCCTCGTGAAACTCTGGAATGTCGTTCAGGAACGGTGCAGCAAAGGTGCGGTAAAAAGTCTCATACACGAGGACCTGTCGCTGCCACTGCGGGTGCTGCGGGACCTCGTGACGAGCGACGTCGACAATATACTTGTCGACTCCAGACCGGATTTTGAAGCGATGCAAGAATTTGCCGAAACATTCCTGCCGTCGGTGGCGCCGATGCTGGAGCTGTACCAGCGCCGCCGGCCGATCTTCGACCTGCACGGCATCGAGGACGACATCCACAAGGCGCTGGATCGCAATATTCCATTGAAATCAGGGGGTTACCTGATCTTCGACCAGACCGAGGCGATGACCACGATCGACGTCAACACGGGCGGCTATGTCGGCCACCGCAATCTCGAAGAAACGATTTACCGCACCAACCTGGAGGCGGCCGTCGCGATAGCGCGGCAACTGCGGCTGCGCAACCTGGGCGGCATCATCATTATCGATTTCATTGACATGGAAGAGCCCGAGCACCGCGACAATGTGCTGCAGCTCCTCGAGCACTCACTTGCCACGGACCATGCGCGGCACCAGGTCAGCCCCGTGTCCCCGCTCGGCCTGGTCGAGATGACACGTAAACGAACACGTGAAAGTTTGCAGCACATTCTCTGTGACGATTGTCAAAGTTGTGAGGGACGAGGTTTTGTCCTGAGCGCCGAGACAGTATGTTTTGAGATCTTCCGCGAGGTGATTCGCCAGTCGCGCCAGTTCGAGTTCAACGAAGCCATGGTGCTTGCGCACCAGGACGTCATCGAACTGTTGCTGGACGAACAGGCGCCCAGTCTCGCGATTCTCGAGGAACAGACCGGCAAGTCGATCCGGCTGCAACCGGAAGCCCTTTACGGCAAGGACCAGTTTGACGTCGTCCTGATGTGACACCAGCGAATACCGATGAACAGCATCCTGAAACGCATTATCAAGTTCTTTGCCTACCTCGCCGGTGGCATCGTGATATTGCTGGCTATCGCAGTTGGCCTGTTCCGCCTGTTCCTGCCGCGGCTGCCCGAATACCAGGAAGACATCAAGGGCTGGGCCAGTGCTGCCATTGGCATGCACGTCGAGTTTTCGGGAATGGATGCGCGCTGGGGCCTGCGGGGTCCTGAAGTCGAGTTCTACAATGCTGAACTGATTGCTCCCGATACGATGGCGCGCATTATTGCTGCCGACCAGGTCAGCGTCGGCGTGGCGCTGAGCAACCTGTTGTTTGACCGCCAGGCGGTTGTCGACCGTGTCCTCGTGCGCGACACGACCATTGAAGTTCGACAGCTTGCGAACGGTACGTGGGTAGTGCAGGGCAGCCCGATCGACGAGTTGATTCCGACCCGCAAGCCGGCGAGCGAAGGAAGCGAAGGCGGTGGTCTCGGCCCGATCGAGATTCGTTTGCAGGATATCGAGCTGGACCTGTTGCAGCCCGGGGACGAGCGGCCCAAGACATTCGGTATTCCGTTGCTTGTCATCAGCCGCGACGATGTGCGCATGGCGATAGATGCCGACGTGAATTTGCCGGACACGCTTGGCGACCACCTGACCGTCGTTGCGACCCAGATGCTCGAGGGCCCGCCCGAAGAGCGCACCTGGGATGTCCAGGCTGACCTCAGCGATGTGCGGCTCGCCGGCGTTTCCGCGATGCAACCACTCGAGGCTGCCATATTCAGCTCGGGCCGTGGTGACATGGAAGTGTCCTTGCAGATTGCCAACAAACGTCTTCGCAGCGCTGCGGCTGTAGTGGACGTTCGCAATATCTCGATCTCGACCCTGAACGATCTCGCATTCAGGGGACGACTCGAGTTTCTCAGCGACGAGGACGGCTGGCTGGTTGCAGCCAATGAATTCCAGGCGACGACGCCAGCCGGCCAGTGGCCGCGGACCAACCTGCGTGTTGAAACCGGGACCAACGACGAAGGCGCTCTCGAGACGCTGAACATAGAAGCCTCCTATATCAATTTCGCCGATGCCGCAGTCGCTATTCCGTGGCTCGACGAAGAGCAGCGAGCGCAGCTTTCCGAGTTCGACCCCAGCGGGGTCTTGCGTGATCTCGTCGTCACGCTCAGCGATCTCGATACCGATGTGCCGCAATTCAGTGTATCTGCAGAACTCGACAACATCGGCATCGCATCTAATGGCAATCGCCCCGGGGTTCGCGGCTTTTCCGGTCGGGTACGTGCGGATCGCTCGAGTGGCCGTCTCGAGATCGACTCCGACAGCCTGGTCGTAACGGCGCCGCTGATCCTCGGTGAGCCACTCGGTTTCGACACGACGCAGGGAACTGTCATCTGGCGCCGCAGCAACGACAGCACTACCGTTCTTTCGGACGCCATCGTCCTGAGTAACGATTTCTTCGACAGCCAGACGAGTATCCAGGTACAAATCGTTGACGGTTCGACCCGGCCGTTCATCGATATGGAGAGCGAATTTAGTGTCGATGACCTGTCCGTGGCGCGCCGCTACGTGCCGTACATGGCAAAGCGGCCGCGTATGAGCGAGTGGTTTCGGGAAGGCATCGTGTCCGGGCGCGTGCCGAGAGGCACGGCGCGTTTGTATGGAGAGATGGCGAACTGGCCATTCGACAATGGTGAGGGCCAGTTCCTGATCAATGCGAACATTCGCGATGCCGCCGTTATTTACCAGCCGAAGTGGCCACAAGCGGAAATTATCGAAGCGGACGTGGTCATCGAGAACATGAGCCTGCGGTCCGACCGCAGCCACGTGATCAACGCCGGCAACGTCATCCGTGACGCGAAACTCGCGATCAAGGATTTCCGCAATCCGTTCTTTACGATCAATGCCGACGCCAGCGGCACGCTGGAATCATTGCGGCAATTGTCGATCAACAGCCCCATCGGCGAGATGTTCGGCGGCCAGCTCGAAAAAATCGCCGTTTCGGGCGATGCGGCCCTGAATCTTGACCTGGTTGTGCCGGTGCGCGACTGGGAGAGCTTCTCGTTCACCGCCAATTTGCAGGCCCGCAACGGCAGCCTGCTGATGGAAGGCTTTAACGCGCCGCTGACTGACATCAATGGCAACGTGACGATCGAGCGTTATGACATCGCGAGCGACAACCTCATCGCGACGTTCCTCGGAAATCCGGTGCACGTAGAGTTGTCGCAGGCGCCCGAGTCGATGCCGAATTACCGCGTCATTGCGGACGCTTCGGGTCGGGCAACAGCGGAAGCACTCGAAAGCGAGCTCGGGTTACCTGTTGCGGACCGGGTGACGGGTGCGTCCGATTTCTCGGCGCGACTGCTGTTCCCGCGCGGCAACGTGGCGGATCCGTCTCCGTTTACAATCCAGATCGCCAGCACGCTCCAGGGCTTCGCAGTGGATCTGCCACGGCCTCTGGGCAAACCGGCAGACCAGGCTATCGATTTCGGCGCGTCCATTTTCCTGCCCAGGGGTGGCGAACTGGTCGAAACGACCGGTGTCGCCGGCGACATATTCTCGTGGCGGGTTGGCATCCAAAAGCTGGACGACGCATGGGACATCGATCGCGGCGTCGTCACGTTCGGTGCGGAGGCCGAGACCCAGGCCGTACCGGAGACGCGCGGGCTGCACCTGCGCGGCAATACTGACTACATCCATGTGAAACGCTGGTTCGAGCAGGCTCGCAAGTCCGAGACGAAGACGGGCATGGTCGATCGCGTGCGCTCCGTCGATATGACGGTCGGCAATCTGCATATCATCGGCCAGCATCTCGTCGATCATCGCGTGCAGCTCGAACGCAGCGCCCGTGACTGGCACATCCGCATTGACGGTGACGACATCGTTGCGTCGACGCTCATTCCTTATGACTTCAACTCCGGCCGGCCGATCGTCGTTGACGCCGAACGGCTTGTGTTGCCCGGAGACGAAACCGAGCCCGATGCAGAACCGACACAGATCGATCCGCGGATACTGCCGCCGATAACAATCTCTTCCAGGGAGACCGCATTCGGGAATCGATACTTTGGGGCCGTGGAGGCCAATTTCCTGCGCACCTCGGACGGTCTCGAATCGGAAACGATCATTGCGACCGACAAAACGTTTGAGATCATCGGCACAGGCAAGTGGGTGCTCGATGAGTCGGATCCTGCCGGTACGCGCAGTTCCATTACGGCATCGTTGACGAGTACCGACGTCAAGGCCACGATGATCCGCCTGGACTATGAGCCCGGCATCGTCGGTGATGACCTGTCGATGTTGCTGGACCTCAGCTGGTCCGGCGGACCCAGCGACAAGATGCTCGAGTCCATCGATGGCGAGGTCAAGGTGCGCATCGGTACGGGCCAGCTGGAAGAGGTGAAGCCAGGGGCTGGCCGCGTATTCGGCCTGATGAGTATTGCAGCGCTGCCAAGGCGCCTCGCACTGGATTTCCGTGACGTGTTCAGCAAGGGATTCGGCTTCGACAAGATCCAGGGCACGTTTTCACTGGTGGATGGCAACACCTACACGTGCAACCTGTCTCTGGAGAGCCCGGCTGCCGATATCGGCATTGTCGGCCGGGCCGGGCTGGTCACTCGCGATTACGAGCAGACAGCAGTCGTCAATGCTAATTTTGGCAACGCACTGCCGGTTGCGGGCGCCATCGTTGCCGGGCCTCAGGTTGCGGCGGCACTGCTGATATTCTCGCAGATATTCAAGAAGCCGCTGCAGGAAGTCACGCAGGTGTACTACTCGATTGGCGGCACTTTCGACGAACCTGTCATCGAATCCACGACGGCGGAGTTCTTTGCGCTCAGCGGCGCAATGACCGGATGCATCGATGAGGACGATTCGTAAACCATGATGCGAGTTGCCGCGATCCAGATGAACAGCCAGTCTGACGTGCAGGACAACCTGCAGCTCGCGGACGACCTCATGTCTGCGGCGGCCACTGATGGCTGCAAGCTGGTACTGCTACCCGAGAACTTTGCCTTGATGCCGGAGAAAGGGCGGGACAAGGCCAGGCACGCGGAATCCGAGGGAGAGGGTCCGATCCAGCAATTCCTCGCCGATGCTGCGAACCGGCATGGTCTGTGGATTGTTGCCGGCAGCATGCCGCTGGCGTCGCCCGAGGCAGAGCGCGTCTACGGCGGCTGCCCGGTGTACGATCCTGACGGCGTGCGGCAGGCCCTGTATCGCAAGATTCACCTGTTCGACGTCAAGTTGCCGGATCGTGAAGAGTCATACCAGGAGTCCTGGTCGATGTACCCGGGCGACGACCTTGTGACGGTCGATACGCCAGCCGGGCGCATCGGTCTTACTATTTGCTACGACGTGCGCTTTCCGGAAATGTTTCGCAGGCTTGTCGACGAGGGCGCGATGATGTTTACCGTGCCTGCTGCATTCACCAGGGTGACAGGGGAGGCGCACTGGTCGACGCTGCTACGTGCCCGGGCGATCGAAAATCTGGCGTATGTCGTCGCCGCCGGGCAATATGGCGACCACCCCGATAATCGGGCAACCTACGGGCACTCGATGATTATTGACCCCTGGGGCAAGGTCCTTGCGGAGCAGGCCGAGGGCAACTGCTTCGTCGCGGCCGATATCGATCCCGGGCTGCCGGCCAGGCTGCGCAGCGAGTTCCCGGCGTTGTCCAACCGACGACTGACGACATGAGTGAAAGCACACTGACAACCGCCATGACCCACATTCTCGGTCCCGTCGGGCTCGATGAGGGACAACTGACGACGACGCTTGGATCGATGATGAAGGGCGGCGTCGACTACGCCGATCTGTATTTCCAGGTCAGCCGCCAGGAAAGCTGGATGGTGGAAGATCGCATCATCCGGGAAGGCAGCTTCAGTCTCGACCAGGGTGTCGGGGTGCGCGCGGTCAGTGGCGAGAAGACCGGTTTTGCCTACTCTGATGAACTTATGCTCCCGGCGCTCGAACACGCGGCCGGCGCGGCGCGGGCCATCGCAAGGCAAGGGGAAAGCAAGGCGCTGCAGGCCTGGCAACGCTCCGAGTCAGCCGCCCTGTATCCTGCGCTGGACCCGACCGTCAGCATCAGTGATGAACAAAAGACGGCCTTGTTATCGGAAATCGAGGCGAAGACGCGCGACCTGGACAGCCGTATCGAGCAGGTCATCATCAGCCTGTCGAGTAACCAGGACCTGGTGCTGGTGGCTGCATCCGACGGCACGCTGGCTGGCGATGTGCGGCCCCTCGTACGCCTCAACGTCAGCGTAATACTCGAGCAGGATGGCCGGCGCGAGCAGGGCTATTCCGGCGGTGGCGCCAGGTCCGACCTGAACTACTTCCTGTCGGGCGACATCCCGATGCAGTTTGCACGCGAAGCCGTGCGCCAGGCGGTCGTGCAAATGGAGGCACAGCCGGCTCCGGCGGGCATGATGCCGGTCGTGCTCGGGTCGGGCTGGCCCGGCATCCTGTTGCATGAGGCCGTCGGCCACGGTCTCGAGGGTGACTTCAATCGCAAGGGAACGTCAGCGTTCTCCGGTCGGGTGGGTCAAAAGGTAGCGTCGGACCTGTGTACGATTGTTGACGATGGCACGATACCGAACCGCCGTGGTTCGCTGGCTGTCGATGACGAAGGCACGCCAGGCCAGTACAACGTGCTGGTCGAGGACGGCGTTCTGAAAGGCTATATGCAGGACAAGCTGAATGCTCGCCTGATGGGCGTGGCGCCGACCGGCAACGGCCGCCGTGAGTCCTATGCACACATGCCGATGCCGCGCATGACCAATACCTACATGCTTGCGGGGCCGCACGACCGGGATGACATCATTGCCTCGGTGGACAAAGGCCTGTATGCGCCGAACTTTGGCGGCGGCCAGGTCGATATCACTTCGGGCAAGTTTGTCTTCTCGGCCAGCGAGGCTTACCTGATCGAAAAAGGCAAGATTACGACGCCGGTCAAAGGCGCAATGCTGATCGGCGACGGCCCCGAAGTGCTTACGAAGATTTCGATGGTCGGCAACGACCTGGAACTCGACACCGGCGTCGGAACCTGCGGCAAGGAAGGACAATCGGTCCCGGTCGGCGTTGGCCAACCCACACTCCGCATAGACGAGCTGACTGTCGGCGGAACAGGTTAAGGTCACACAGGCCACGTGAGCGGGGCATTCCTCTCCCTCATGGCTCGCTCGCTTTGCTCGCTGCGCTTTACTTCGGTCGAAGAACGCCTCCGCTCGAGGGCCTCAGTCACGTTACATAATCCGCCGTCAGCGAGCGCGCATTTGACAATGTGAGGGCCATCACCGAATTGAACATATGGTTTCGGTATGTTTCCGTCATCGACAATAAGGACATCGACGATGGCGTTCGAAAACACAATCACGGAAGACGAACTGGATCCCAACACGCGAAATTACGTGAACAGCCTGCGTGCCGACAACTTCGATGCCGACCCTGACCTGACCGTCGATGGCCTGTCGGAGTCATTGCTGTCACGGTTTCTGGGCCTTTTTGGCATAGGACGCAGGTAACACCGACCGTCGCTGGCTGGACTCCATAGCGGCCGCCGTGGACAATGAATCCCTATGTGGGTTTCACGACCAATCTACGAGAGCCTCCCGTACCTGTACATGCTGGCAGGTGCTGCCTCCCTGGCGGCCTCCATGTATATCAATCACTGGTACTGGCCGACGATTTGTTTCGTGACCGGCGTGGTGTGCCTGGTGGCGGGGCTGGTCGTGTTGCTCAAGCGCCGCGATTATCGCGTTACCGACCGGCGCGTGGGGCAGCGTCAGGACCGCTGATTACTCCCCGACGACGGAGGCTTCTTCTTCGCCGCCATCGTCTTCGAGCTCGTCGGATACCTCTTCCTCGAATTCTTCCTCGTTTGCTGACTCCTGCTGCCGCAGGTCCGTGTATACGAGCTCGTGCACGCCCAGCGTGATGACATCACCGTCTTCGAGGCGGTGCTTCTTGATCTGTTTTTCGCCAAGGAACAAACCATTGGTACTGTTGAGGTCTTCAATGACGCAGCCGTCCTCATCGCTGACGAGCTGTGCGTGGTGGCGGCTGACAAACTTGCTCTTGATATAGATCTCGTTATCCGGTGAGCGTCCCACGATAACCCGCCCGGCCGGGAATGAATGGACCGACTCACGTTCTCCGTCAGTCCACACCTCGATCTTGGTTATGTTGCTGCGGTCAACCAACCGGTCGGAGACCTGCTGCAGCTTGTCGTAAAGTCCTGTATTGCTTTCGTGTTCACTCCAGTTCAACTCGGCAACCGCAGCCATAACGTCGTCACTGCCGACCAGCGGCTTCTCGTCGGCAAACGCGCACAGCAGCGCCGTGTCGCACAGCGTATTAATCAGTCGCGGCACGCCACCGGAGTAGCGGTGGATAACCTCGTAGGCGTCTTCTTCAAACAGCTCGGAGTCGCGGCCGGCGACCTGCAGGCGATGCTCGATGTACTCGCGCATTTCCCGGCTATCGAGAGGGCCAATATGAAAGCGCAATCGTACACGCTGAACGAGCTGCTTCAGCCCTGGCGAATCCAGCGTATCCTTGAGTTCGGGCTGTCCCGCGAGAATGATGCGCAGCACTTTTTCCTTGTGGGTCTCGATGCCGGACATCAGCCGGATTTCTTCGAGCACCTTGTGCGTCAGGTTCTGTGCTTCGTCGACAATCAGGACCACTTTCTTGCCGTTCGAGTACTGCTCGATCAGGAACATGTTGAGCATGTCGAGCAATTCGACCTTGCGCTTGTTGAACGGCTTGAAGCCGAACTCGGTAAGCACGGCTTGCAGGAACTGGGTTGGTGTCAGCTGTGTCTGCGAGACAACGGCGTAAACGACATTTTCATCGAGTTCCGCAAGAAACGACTGCAGTAGCGTCGTCTTGCCGGATCCAATCTCCCCGGTAATGACCACGAACCCGTCAGCAAGCCATATGGTCGATTCCATATAGGCTTTGGCCCGGGCGTGCTGCTTGCTCCAGTACAGGAAATCCGGGTCAGGAGTCAGCCGGAACGGCTGTTCCTCAAGTTTGAAGTGTTCGAGGTAAGACATAGCGTTTTCTTTCGCCTCAGTTTACCCGGTTTTTCGGCGTGGCGGCTATGTCGCAGTTCCTTACAGTCGGGTGCATCAGGTCACAGAACTGCCGATTTCCTCTATGCGTGCATCCCGGTCGGCCGCGGAATCCCCGACCACCGTGATGTGCCCCAGCTTGCGGCCCGGGCGTTCGGATTTGCCATAATCATGCAGTGCCGCATCGTGCAGCTGGCGCGCGGCATCCGGGATATGACCGATCAGGTTGATCATGCCGGCATGGCCAATATTGGCTGTCGAGCCAGGTTTGTCTCCGGCTACTGCAAGGATGTGATTTGCAAACTGGCTTGTCTCGGCGCCCTCGATCGTCCAGTGCCCGGAATTGTGAACCCGCGGTGCAAACTCGTTGGCGAGAAGTTCGTCACCGACGACGAACAGTTCCAGGGCCAGCACGCCCACATAGTCGAGATGCTGCAGCATTTTCCGCATGTACTCGCGGGCTTTCTCCGAGAGCCCGGCATTGTCGACGGGCGCCCGAGACGTTCTGAGTATGCCGGCGGAATGTTCGTTGTGAGAAAGACAGTAATGGGCGATCTCACCGTCCACGCTGCGTACCCCGATCGCTGACACCTCGTAGTCGAAATCGACCCATTGTTCCGCGACCAGGTCCGAGCCGCCGAGTTCAGCCCATGCCGCCTCTATCTGGTCCTTGTCCTGCAGCACAAACTGGCCCTTGCCGTCATAGCCCATGCGCCGGGTCTTCACGACCAGTGGCAGGCCGATCCTGTCGGCGGCCGCGGCGAGGTCGTCGGCCGAATTGACCGCATGATACTGCGGTAGCGGAATGCCGAGCTTTTCGAACAGCTGTTTCTCGGTCAGGCGGTCCTGTGCGTGGCGCAAGGCATCGAGTGGTGGGTAAATCGGTGTGTCCGTGCCGATATCCTCGAGCGCCGTGACCGGAACATTCTCGAACTCGTAAGTAAGCACATCGCATTTCTCGGCCAGCACGGCAAGCGCGACGCCGTCATCGAATGCTGCCTGTACGACGGGTCCGGCTTTTGCGGCCGGTGGTGCATCGGACGGATCGAGGAAGTAACACTCGTGCCCGAGTTTGCGGGCTGCAAAACCGAGCATCTGGCCGAGCTGCCCGGCACCAATGATGCCAATACGCATAGCCGGGATCAGGCGCTGGGGTCGGGTCTAGCCAGTACCTTGTCGGTCTGGTTCTGGCGGAACTGGTCGAGCGCCGCGGCAACGGCTTCGTCGCTATTGGCGATGATGGCTGCGGCGAGCAGGGCGGCATTGGTTGCGCCGGCCTTACCGATCGCCATCGAGCCGACCGGGACGCCAGCGGGCATCTGGGCAATCGATAACAGCGAGTCCATACCATTCAGGGCTTTTGACTGCACCGGGACGCCGAGCACCGGCAAACGAGTCTTGGCGGCGGTCATACCGGGAAGATGCGCGGCGCCACCGGCGCCGGCAATAATGACCTGCAGGCCGCGTTCGACGGCCGACTCGGCATATTCGAACAACAGGTCTGGCGTGCGGTGAGCTGAAACCACCTTGACCTCGTGATGCACGCCGAGTGTGTCGAGCATGGCGCTCGCGTGCTGCATGGTTTCCCAGTCGGAACGGGAGCCCATGATGATGCCGACCTTGATTGTCATTGCGGAATTCTAACCTGTAGGGGCGCTGCTTGCAGCGTGACGGCGACTCAACAAATCATGCACGCGACGAAAGATCCTGCGTTTAACCGTCTTTTCGTCTCGTTCACTGAATGCGACCTCGAGTTCGGCCAGCAAGGACCGCAGATCAGCATCGTCGTCGCCCGTCTCCGCAATGAATGCGTCCAGCGCTGCGCTTCGCTCCCGGACCAGCCGGTCGCGCCATTTCTCCGCCCGTGCGAACACCTTCTTCTCGCGAACGTCATCCGCACGCACTTTCGCAAGCTCCGCGCGTATCGGCTCGGGGTCGAGTTCGCGCATCAGTTTGCCGATCAACTGCTTTTGCCGCCGCAGTGCACCATGCGACGTGATGGTTCGCGCCTGTCGGACGGCGTCACACAGGCGCTCGTCGAGGTTGAACGCTGACAACTCGGTGTCATTCAGCGAGATCAACTGTTCGCCGAGTGCCTGCAGTTCCTGCTGCGCGCGCTTCCTGGCACTTTTGCTGGGCTTTGAATCAGTCACCGGATAAGCTTACCTCATGGGACGCGAAGAACTTGAAAACCTCGTACGTGCTGCGCTCGAGGAAGCGACCCGGCGTGGTGTCGACCAGGCCGAAGTCGCAGCCAGCAGCGACACCGGCTTATCGGCGACAGCACGACTGGGCGATGTCGAAAATATCGAGTACACCAATGATCGCGGCTTGTGGGTCACGGTTTACAAGGATCAGCGCAAGGGTAATGCCAGCACGTCGGATGTGCGCCCCGAGGCCATTCGGGAAGCCGTGGACAAGGCCTGCACATTTGCGCAATGCACGGCACAGGACAAACACGCAGGACTTGCCGATGCTGACCTCATGTGCACCGACGTCAAGAATCTCGACCTCGATCACCCGTGGACTATCGAAGCGAGCGATGCTATCGACATGGCAATCGCTTGCGAGGCGGCAGGTCTCGATGTCGACGAACGCATAAACAACTCCGAGGGCGCAACGGTATCGACCAATCGCGGCGTGCGTGCCTATGGCAATACGCATGGCTTCGTTGGCAGCCTGGCGAAGTCGAGCCACAGTATCAGCTGCGTTGTGCTGGCCAGCGAGAACGGCGAGATGCAGCGCGATTACTATTACAGCGCCGCTCGCGATGCCGCCGACCTCGAGGATATCGCTCATATTGGCGAGACGGCGGGCAAGCGCGCGATCAGCCGCCTCGGCGCGCAGAAAATCAGGACGACGAAAGCGCCAGTGCTTTTCATTCCGGAACTCGCGCGCGGATTCATCGGTCACGCCATTGGAGCCATCGCCGGCGGCGCACAGTTCCGTCGTGCATCGTTTCTGCTTGAAGCGGCCGGCGAAAGAATATTCCCGGATTTCGTGCAAATCGAAGAACGGCCGCACTTGCCGAAGGGTATGGCGAGTACCGCTTACGACGCTGATGGTGTGGCGACCTACGATCGCGACATAGTGACCGACGGCGTATTGCAGGGTTATGTGCTCAGCAGCTATTCGGCGCGCCGGCTTGGCCTGCAGACAACGGCGAACGCCGGCGGCGCACAAAACCTGATCGTGCCTGGAACAGGCGGCGACCTCGAATCACTGGCTAAAGATATGGGCACCGGCCTGATTGTCGAAGAGCTGATCGGGCAGGGCGTCAACATGGTCACCGGCGATTACTCGCGCGGCGTCGTGGGTCAATGGGTGGAGAACGGTGAGATCCAGTACCCGGTCCACGAGGTCACGGTCGCCGGCAACCTGCGCGACCTTTACCTGCGAATCGCAGCGATCGGTCATGACCAGGATACCCGCGGGGGCATTCGCTGCGGCTCGCTGCTCGTCGAAGAGATGACGATCGCGGGCGCATAGGAACCCGCCATTCGCGAAATCCTTGGAGAAGGCAATGAACCCAGGTTCGAGAGAGCGTCACCTCAAAACTGCACTTCGTATATCCGGCATCCTGTTCCTGCTCGTGTACCCGCTTTGCCTGGTCTGGCCGTCGGGTTGGGTCTGGCACGGCGGCGGAGGTGCCTATTACCTGCAAATGCTCGTGGGGGTCTACGCGGTACTTGGATTGTTCCTGATTGCTGCCGCAAGAAACCCGAGGGAGCACCGGAGTTTGATTTCGTTCACTGTTTGGTCGAGCCTTGTTCATGGGCTGATCATGGGAACACAGGCTATCCTGGATCAGAAAGAACTTGGACATCTGGTTGGAGATGTACCTGCAATTCTTTTGATTGCTGCGGTACTCGGATATCTAATGCCGCGCAAAGGGGTTACGTCGTAGGTCGCGCCGACCGCTCTGGCAGGAAGCGGTTGCTCACGACGAGACCGGTTGGCGGCTGGGGCGGCTCTTATGTTCCGCTCTTTGCAGCAGGTTCCAGCAGGTCTGACAGCGTCCGATCGCCAACGATGCCCGTGACCGCATTGTCGAGGTCCTGGCCGAGCGCTTCGACTTCCCTGGACCACTTCGGGTTGCGGTACGAGCCCGTCTCTCCATGAACGCGCACGACGGCGAGAATGTCTTCAAGCGTGATCTTGGCCATGTCCTTGCCGGGCAGAAGATCGTCCTTGTCGGTCACGGCAAGCAGCCCACCGGCTTCGAGTGCTTCGAGCACCGGCGATAAAGTAATTGATGGTATCCGCATCTTGCGGCTGATCTCATGCGCATCAATCGATACGTCGGTGTCACGAAAAGCTCGTCCCACAAACAGCATGACGTTTAACGCCAGCCGCTCGCGCATGGAATTGGATAACCGCGGCTCGCGCCGGCCAATGCGCAGGAATGCCGGGTTCTGGATGTAATAGGCGAGTTGCGCACCGAACAGCAGAACAATCCAGTTAAGGTACAGCCAGATCAGTGTCAGGATCGCGACCGCGAATCCCGAATAGATCAACTGCGTACGAGTCGAGAAACTGACGAAGGTTGCAAATGCCACACCGAGCGTCGCCCAGATAAATCCGCCGGCAAGACCGCCGATGACGGCAGCTTTGAAACGTACCTTCGTGTTCGGCATGTACATGTACAGGAACGTGAACACGCCCGTAACGAGCAGGTAGGGCGTAAGCCGATTCGTCGCAACCAGAATTGGACCAATGGTCTCGTTGGTCAGGAAGAACTCGACGATCGAGACACTCTTCAGTGACGCGATCATGCTGATGGCAACGACGATGACGACCGGGCCAATCAGCAGCACGATCATGTACTCGGTCAGGCGGCGGGCGAGGCTGCGGCGTTTGGCGACGTACCAGACGTAATTAAAACTCTCCTCCATCTTCTGCACCATCGACACGGCCGTATAGATGAAGAACGCGAGGCTGATGCCGCCAAGCACGCCACCCTTGACGTTATCGACGAGCGCGATGACCTGGGTCGTGATTTCCGAACCCTGTTCGCCGAGTGGCTCGAGAAAGTCGTACAGGAATGGCTCGAGCTGGTTATGAATGCCGAAGCCCTGTAGCACCGAGAAGCTGAACGCAATCAGGGGGACGACGGACAACAGCGTCGTGTATACCAGGCTCATCGCGCGCAGCGTGATCTGGCCCGAGACCATGTCTCGTATCAGGCCATAGGCATAGCGCAGGATGACAGCCGCCAACTTCCCCGCAAAGCCATGCTTCTCGAGGCCGTCGCCCCAGACGAAGTGATCAAACTTTTGACGCAGTTGCGGAATCATTGTGTCAGGCGGTCGTAGGCTTCCTGGTACTTGGCGCTGGTCTGGTCGAGCACGTCTTTCGGCAATTCGGGTCCGGGCGCCGTCTTGTCCCAGTCCAGCGTGTCGAGATAGTCGCGCACGAACTGCTTGTCGAAGCTTGGCGGGCTGATGCCCGTGCGATAACCGTCGACGGGCCAGAATCGCGACGAGTCCGGCGTGATGACCTCATCGATCAGGTACAGCTTGCCATCGTCGTCAGTGCCGAACTCGAACTTGGTGTCGGCAATGATGATGCCGCGGCCGAGTGCATACTCGGCGGCACGGTCGTAAATGGCAATGGCCAGGTCCCTGACGCGCCTGGCGTACTCCTCGCCCACGAGGTTGACGACATCTTCGAATGAAATATTCTCGTCGTGCTCGCCCGCTTCGGCCTTGTGGGCTGGTGTGAACATTGTTTCAGGCAGCCGGGACGCCTGCTCCAGGCCGGGCGGCAACTCGATTCCACTGGTCGAACCGGTCTCCAGATAATCGCGCCAGCCGGAGCCGATCAGGTAGCCACGCACCACAGCCTCGATCGGCAGCGGTTTGAGGCGCCTGACGACCAGTGACCGGTCACGCAATGGTGCGGCAATGACCTCGTCCGGGACCACATCGTCAACGGTCAGGTCTGTCAGCTGGTTATCGACGAGGTCCTTCATCATGTCGAACCAGAACAGCGAGATCTGGGTAAGGACACGACCCTTGCCCGGAATCGGGCTGGGCATCACAACGTCGTACGCTGACAGACGATCGCTCGTGACGATGAGCAGGTGATCGTCGTCGACGGCATAGATATCGCGGACTTTGCCGCGGCCAAGTAACTCGAGGCCAGGCACGTTGGATTCAAACAGGGCGCTCATGGTCAGGATGCTACCCCGTGCGTTAGCATTACGCCACGACCTACCGAAGGGACACTAATTGTACTGGGGCAAAATCATCGGCACGCTGGCCGGCGCCGCAACCCTGAAACCCTGGTTCATACTGCTGGGGCTTGGCGTCGGACACTGGTTCGATCTGCGATTCGCCGAGGGCTATCGTCGCTTTGAGCAACAGGGCGCTTCGATCGGCCGTCTCCCCGAGGAGTATATCCGGCCGCTGTTCCAGACCATCGGTCACCTCGCCAAAGCCGATGGCAGGGTCACCGAGCAGGAGATTCGTGCGGCACGCACCGTCATGCATCGCATCGGGCTCGGCCCGGCCCAGGTCCGTAACGCCATCAACTGGTTCGACGAGGGCAAGAACAAGGCATTCCCGCTGCGACAAACGGTGCGCCATTTGCGTCGTATCGCGGCACGTCGTGAGGAGCGACGGCAGTTGTTCGTTCGCCTCGTGCTCGAAGTCGTGCTGGCCAAGGACCGTATGAGCCAGAAGGAGCGGGCGCTGATCTGGGCGATCTGTACCGAGTTCGATATTGGCCGCGTCGAACTGGCGCAGCTCGAAACCATGATTCGCGCACAAAAGGGATTCAGGCATTCGCCCGCGGGGGATGCCGACGCAAAGCGCCTGCGCAAGGCTTACGTGACGCTCGGTATCGACGAGTCCGCGACCAACGAAGAGGTCATCAAGGCCTACCGTCGTGCAATGAGCCGGAGCCATCCGGACAAAATTGCCGGTGACAATCCGAGTCGAGAGACCATCGAGGCTGCGGAAAACCGCACTCGCGAGGTGCGTGCAGCTTATGAGATGCTTAAGTCTCGCCGGTCCATTCGTTAGCCAAGGAAACTTCTGTGACGCCGATGATAGCCCCCTCGATACTCTCTGCGGATTTTGCTCGACTTGGAGAGGACGTTCGCGCCGTACTGGATGCAGGCGCCGACATCGTGCACTTCGATGTTATGGACAACCACTTTGTGCCGAACCTGACGATCGGCCCGCTGATCTGCGAGGCGTTGCGCAACTACGGCATCGAGGCGCCAATCGATGTGCACCTCATGGTGGAGCCTGTCGACCGCATCATTCCTGATTTCGCAAAGGCGGGCGCCAGCTATATCACGTTCCATCCCGAAGCCAGCCGGCACATCGACCGCTCGCTGGCGCTGATTCACGATGAGGGTTGCAAGGCAGGTCTCGTGTTCAACCCGGCGACGCCACTCGACTGCCTCGAGTACGTCATCGACAAGGTCGACATGGTGCTGCTGATGTCAGTCAATCCGGGATTCGGCGGGCAGAAGTTCATCCCGTCGGCGCTCGACAAGCTGCGCCAGGCGCGCAAGGTCATCGATGACAGCGGGCGGGAGATCAGGCTCGAGATCGATGGCGGCGTAAAAGTCGACAACATTGGCGAAATCGCTGCCGCCGGCGCCGACACGTTCGTAGCGGGTTCCGCCATTTTTGGCAGCGACGACTACGCGGCGACGATTGCCGCGATGAAGTCGAAAATAGCGTTGGGGTCAGAGCCCTAGGGCTCTGACCCCAAGAAATTACAGGTTGCGATTCGGCCGCGCGCCGTAAACGACGATCGTCTTGCCGCTGGCCGTTACCAGGCCCTGTTCTTCGAGCACTTTGAGCACACGCCCTGCCATCTCGCGTGAGCAGCCCACAAGCCGGCTCAGCTCCTGGCGGCTGACCTTGATCTGCATGCCGTCCGGGTGGGTCATCGCGTCCGGCTCGTTGCACAGGTCCATGATGGCGTGTGCCACGCGGCCCGTGACGTCCACGAAGGCAAGATCGCCCAGCTTGCGGTTCGTGCGGTCGAGACGGGTGGCGAGCTGCGTCGCCAGCTCGAAAACGAGGCCCGGGCTCTCACTCGCTATCTGGCGGAAGCGCGGGTAGGTCATTTCGGCAATTTCGCACTCGGTACGCGTCCGCACCCATGCACTGCGTGTCGGCTGCTCGTAGAAAAGCCCCATTTCGCCGAAGAACTGGCCCTTGTTGAGGTAGGCCAGCACCATCTCATTGCCATCCTCGTCCTCGATCATGACCTCGACTGAACCGTCAACGATGTAATACAGCACGTCGGGCAGGTCGCCGGCGTGGATCATTACAGTCTTGGAAGGGACAGTCCGTACGCGGCAGTAACTCAGGAACCGATTTATCGCCGGTACATCGCTCAGGGTCTTCGCAGTGGTTTGCATAGGTTGGTCCTCAACGCTCAAGCGCCCCCCTTTTAATACAGTTCGTGTGTCAGGGCAAGTTATTGTTCAATCACGAAAATTTCACAATCGGTACGCGGTGCTCGTCATCACCCGCGCGGTGAGCTTCATGAGCTCCCGAACGGGCCGGGGCAGTTCCGCGGCACCCGCTTCTTTGGCGTTCTCGCCGTGTTCTTCTTCCTCGTCACGCATCTGCCTGACGATGGCCTGGCTCTTCGCATCGTCGTCGGGCAAGCGGTCGAGATGGCTGTCGAGGTGAGCACAAACCTGTTTCTCGGTCTCGGCGATGAAGCCGAGGCTCCACTTGTCGCCGAGCACGCCGCTGGCAGCCCCGATCAGGAAAGCGCCGGTATACCAGACCGGGCTCAGCAGGCTCGGCGTCTCATCGAGTTCCGTGAGCCGCTGCTCACACCAGGCCAGGTGGTCAAACTCCTCTTCAGCCGCCCTGTGCATCTGCTCTTCGATGCTCGGGTCCCTCGCGACGGCCGCATGCCCCTGGTAGAGCCCCTGGGCGGCAACCTCACCGGCATGATTGACACGCATCAGTCCCGCCGCATGGGCTTTTTGCCTGTCGGTCAGGTCGGCTTCAGGGACATCGATGGCGGGGTTTGTGCGCGCCGGGCGCCCGGCCGGGGCCGCGATAGTTCGAAGAGCGTTATTGGCGCCGACCAGCAGCCGGTCGAGTGGCGTCAGATTTCTTTCCCGCATGCATAGGATTATAGCAATAGCATGGCTCTGACAGCGACGTTATACTCCGCGACCGCTTGGATTACTGGAGTCAAGAAATGAACTGGCGCAGCGTACTGGTCCTCGGATTGCTGGCAATTGCGACACCGCTTTTTGCACAGGAAGAGGCCGCTGAAGAAGAAAGCCCGTGGTCGGGCAATATCAAGTTCGGATACATTGCCACATCGGGCAATACCGAAAACGAGAGCCTTAACTCGGGCTTCGAGGTGAACTACAAGCCGGGAGACTGGGAACACCAGCTTCGCGGCGCCGCGATTTACTCGACGGAAAGCAACGTGACGACCGCCGAGGCCTATGACGCGAACTGGAAGAGTGCGCGCAACTTCAGTGAGCACGATTACATGTTCGGCCGCCTCGACTGGCGCAAGGACCGTTTCGCCAGTATCACGGAGCAATTCTCACAGTCGGTCGGTTATGGACGCCGCCTCATCGACAAGGAAAAGCATCACCTGAACGGCGAACTCGGCATCGGTGCCCGGCAGTCGGACCTGGCCGACGGCACGGACGAGAGCGACACGATCTATACGGGCCGCCTGACCTACGCCTGGCAGATCTCGGAAACCGCCAATTTCGGGCAGTCATTGCTGGTCGAATCTGGCAGCAGCAATACATTCACCGAGTCGGTTACAGAGCTGCGGGCCCAGCTCATTGGCAGCCTGGCGATGGTGGCCTCGTATACGATCCGGCACAACAGCGACGTGCTGCCGGGTACGGAAAACCGCGATACCCGCACCGCAATCTCGCTGGAATACGGGTTCTAGACGCCAAAGTCGCCGCATGGCGACCGTAAGCTGTTGAAAGTAATATAGAAAAACGCGCTGATTTTCAGCGCGTTTTTTGTTCGAAAAAGCCCGGATTCGTTTGCATTGGGCCGTGGCGTCCGTTAGAATTTCGCGCCTTTCAGCCTTCCGGCAGGATTACGGCTGAGCGATAAAAAAATTCCCAACGGAAACAGACTAATGAGTACTTTTTCTGCAAAGCCCGCAGAGGTTCGGCGCGACTGGTTCGTGGTCGACGCAACAGGCAAGACCCTGGGTCGCCTGTCTACTGAGATCGCCCATCGCCTGCGTGGCAAGCACAAGCCCGAATACACCCCGCATGTGGACACGGGTGACTACATTGTTGTCGTCAACGCGGAGAAGATTCGCGTCACGGGCAACAAGGCCAAGGACAAGATGTATCACCACCACACGGGTTACATCGGCAACCTGAAATCGAAGTCACTCGAGAAGATGCTCGACGAGCACCCGGAGCGCGTCCTGGAAAAGGCCGTCAAAGGCATGCTGCCCAAGGGGCCGCTGGGCCGCCAGATGTTCAAGAAGCTTCGCGTCTTCGCGGGTCCCGAACACGATCACGCTGCACAGCAGCCGATCCCACTGGAAGTTAACGCATAATGGCTGATACTCAATACTACGGAACCGGGCGTCGCAAGACTTCGACGGCCCGTGTTTACCTGAAATCCGGCGCTGGCAACATCACGGTCAACAGCAAGCCGCTTGACGTATTCTTCGGCCGTAAAACGGCGCAGATGATCGTTCGCCAGCCGCTCGAGCTGATGCAGCTCGGCGACAAGTTCGACGTCAATGTTTCCGTCAAGGGCGGCGGCACGACGGGCCAGGCAGGCGCGATCCGCCACGGCCTGACGCGTGCGTTGATGCAGTACGACGAGTCGATGCGTCCGACGCTGCGCAAGGCAGGCTTTGTAACCCGCGATAACCCCGATTTGGGGGATCGTCTAGTGGTAGGACTGCGGACTCTGACTCCGCCAACGGGGGTTCGAATCCCACTCCCCCAGCCAAAACGAAATGGGCCCTTAACGGGCCCATTTTTTTGGCTGGGGGAGAGGGATGACGCACGCAGTGCGCCCCGACGGGGTGAGAATCGCCCTAAGGCGATTCGAATCAATCCCTCACTCTAGAAGCTATGGGCCTACTTCAACCAGCGTTTCGACTTCGGTGCGACCGCCGCCGACTCCCTCGATCAGCACCAGTCCTGCACCATCTGCGCAATACCACTTGTGTTCGACACTCGCACCGGGCTCGAACGGGTTCCATTCTTTAACCTTGCGGCAGGATTCGTATTCGCCAGGCTCAATTCCGTCTTCGACAGACAGCGGAGCACCTTGCCGAAGGATTTTTGCCATGTCCTCGGCTTCGAAAGCGACTTCCTGGAAGTAGTAGGTGCCATTGGTGAGTGGTTCACCATACGGACCAAATGGCATATCGCTCGGCACAACGATTCCGGGCATGCCCGTAACGGCATCCTCGCCCTCGCCGGCGGTGACACCCGCTTCCCAAGATCCTGCGTAGCACTCGTCGTCCGTGTTCGTCGGCGTATCCGGGTCGAATTCCCCGTCCTCACATTCGTCCTCGAAGGTACGACTCAACTCGCCCAGGTACCAGATGTTTCCAAAGTCGTCCTGGGCGTACCAGTCAAGAGTCACCTCGCTTTCCTCGAGGTCGCCCTCACATTCCTCCTGGATCCACTCGATGTCGAGAACCTCAAGAGCCGTATAGTCAGTTGGTATGCCGTCGATTTCTACGGTTATCGTCTTCATTCCCGTAGAACCGTACATCCCGCTGTTGACGAACAGCGTATTGACGACACATTCATCCTCTGTTTCCGCTTCATACGTAAATGACCGGGGAGTAACACCGCCATCGGGGTTCAGGGGCCAGTACGGGTTATTTATCATCAGCGGGTTGGAAAAATCGGCGTCCTCAAAACTGGCATCCAGGAAGCCTCCTGCCAATGCGCTGCCGCTGGTGATAGCGGCCGCGATTGTCGCGATGACAGTTGCCGCAAAACAACTTCTGCTTTTCTCGTCCATATCTCGTCTCCTTTGTTCTGCATAGTGATAGACAGAGAAGGTGACAAGAATCGGTCGCCACGTGATGTCAGGCGTCAAGCTCGTGCTTTCGCGCGTCGACCTCAAGCGGTGCATCGTGGTAGCCGACTGTCGCAATTTGCTGCAGGTAGATGGGCAGGAAAGCAGCGATGGAACCTGCCTGCTCATACTGGTACACGTGGCGGCACTCATGCGAGACGAGCCGATTCGTGACAAACCCGTCGCGCACGTAGATTCCGTAGCCAAACGTAATTCCAACGATGCCAGGACCGAGAAGCCCGGTTTGCAACGCTACGCTGCGCAGTTCCAGATCGTCCGGGAGAGGAAAGGTCTTGACGGACTTGATCCGGATCTTCTCCGGGTGCGTCACTCCGACCGCCTCGGCCAGGCTGGTCTCGATCTCGGTAAGCGGAGAACCCGACGCCAGGATGATCGTGAACTGGGCCTCTACCCACTCGATGGCCCGGGGCAACAGGTCTGGCAGCAATGCTTCGAGGTCGATGCTCAATTGCGTCGGTTCATTCGCCTGGTCATTTCCAGCTACGGGATTTTCGGCTTGTTCCCATCCATCTCGACGAGTCCCATCGGATTCCCGGCCGGATCTCGAAACAGCCCGATTATCACAAGTCCGGGAACCTCGAATCGTGGCACGTCTACAGAGCCACCCGACCGCTCTATGAGTTCCAGCGTGGCCGTCACGTCCGGCACTCCGACGTAGATTCGTTTTTCGGCAGGGTCTTTGCGAATCGCCGCATCAATCGGCGACATGATGTCAACGCTGAATTGTCCGGACTTGTCCGACGCCCAGCCAAAGACGTCCGCGTAAAAAGTGCGCAGGGCCGCGTCGTCGGGGCCGGCAATATCAAAGAAAACGACAGGCTGCGCCATGTCCTAGTCCTGTCCGCCGAGCAGGAAATTCATGCGCTCGTCTGCGTTGCCGGCAAATTTCAGGAATACAACGAATATCAAATCAATCTCCCGGGTAATTGACTAGCCATGCGCCCGAATCTCGTAAACGCGAATGCTGGCGATGAACGGGTTGCCTTCCGCCAGCGCAACCGCCTCGTCCATACTCTCGGCATTGATGATCGAGTAGCCGGTAATTGACTCCATGCCCCAGGGCAGCTCGTCGGTGCCTTCGCGCGTGATCTCCTTGCCACCCATGAAGCCGCCGTGTTCGACGGCCTTGTCGGCAACTGACTCGAACCACTTGTTCCAGGATTCCATGATCTCAGGGGTGGGTTTCTCGAACCCGAAATGCAGCATCATGTACTTGTTCATTGGCTCGCTCCTTGTCGAGTTTCGTTGATCAGCGCGATCATCGCTTCTTCGGCGCCAAGTGTGCCATCCAGGTAAGACGGCCAGACGGCGTTCATCGCGTCCTTGTATTGTCCCCAGCTGCTGCGCCCGTAGATCTCGACAATCATCGGCTCGTAATCCGGCTCCCCGGCAGCGACAAGCGCTTGCCGAACAGTTTCGCCCGTCGTCACGAACAGTACGACATGCCACAGGCCTCGCGGGACTTCGACCTCAAGTTGCGCGGCGGCGTCGCGCAAGGCCTGCTGCAATGCGTCGTCGTCGATCATGAAGCCATGAGAAGCCTCATGGAACACAGTCTCGATTGCTTCGTGACCTTGCGAGGCAGAGGAAATCATCAGGTGACCGGCATGACCACGGGCAAAGAAGGAATTTGCACCTGCCCAGCTGACAGTTTGCACGACGTCGACCTCGATGGGCTGCTCCGGCCAGGGTTCGTGATACAGCGATGCCAGCCGGGGTGCGATCGTTGGTTCGTGCTTGTCGAGCAATGCCGACACGTCGGCGATCCAGCGCCGATTGGCCGCGTCCTGCGCCTCCCAGCGGCAGTTGCGATAGGCAAGTGCCGCGGCGACACGAAAACCTGCTGCAATATCGAGAAACTGGCTTTCACGATCGTCAGGTTCGCCGATTCCAGCCAGGTTCAGCCGTGGCAGGAACTGCTGCCGGTCGTTGAACTCATGCGGCGAAACGATCTTGCTGTAGTAGTCGACGGCGAGATCCCAACCGGTTTGTGCCGATGGTGCAAGAGCCTCGAAACACGCCTGTTCGTCGCCAGCCTGGAACAACTCCGAGCGGCCGAACCTGCGTTCGACACCGGCGGTGAGCAAGGCATCGTGCAGATTGAATTCGAAGTCGCTGTAAAACACGAAGTGCTGGCTGTCAGCGGCAGGCTCGCGAGCGCTTGCAGCAGCACAAAAACAACATACGATTAGGGCTATAGTCTTTTTCATCTGTACTTCAACAACCATAGCATTGTCGTGCTAAGGTCTCAGAAAATCATAACGAGGGGACATCATGCGATACCACCTGATTGCGGCAATCGCCGCGGTATTCCTCTGTGCGCCAGTTCTTGCCCAGGATGACGAGAAACCGGAGCCAGGTTTCAACGAGGCGACATTCAAGGGACTGGAACTGCGCAGCATCGGTCCGGCCTTCATGTCCGGCCGCATCTCGGATATCGTCATTCACCCTGAAAACAACGGCATCTGGTATGTCGGCGTCGGCAGTGGCGGCATCTTCAAGACCGAGAACAACGGCACGACGTGGACGCCAATATTCGATGACCAGGGTTCCTACTCGATCGGCGCAATCACGCTTGATCCGAGCAATCCGGACACTGTCTGGGTGGGCACCGGCGAAAATGTCAGTGGCCGGCACGTGGCGTACGGCGACGGCGTCTATCGCAGCCGTGACGGTGGTCAGAACTGGGAGAACATGGGCCTGGAGGATTCGGAACACATCGGCATGATCCGCGTCGATCCGCGCGACTCGAACACGGTCTTTGTCGCAGCACAGGGCCCGCTGTGGTCCGGTGGTGGCGACCGCGGCCTGTACAAGTCGACGGATGGCGGCGAGAACTGGCGCAAGGTGCTCGGCGATGGCCTCGGTAACACCGAACTGGATGACCGCTACACGGGCGTTTCCGAAGTTCACATGGACCCGCGCAATCCCGACGTCATGTATGCCGTTGCCTGGCAGCGCCTGCGCAATGTTGCCGTCCTGATTGACGGCGGCCCGGGCACGAGCATTCACAAGTCCGAAGACGGTGGCGAGACCTGGCGCAAGCTGGAGAAAGGACTGCCCGAGGGCATGATGGGCAAGACAGGCCTGGCCGTGAGCCCGCAGAATCCTGATGTAATCTACGCGACGATCGAGCTCGACAACCGCAGTGGCGGCTTCTGGCGCTCGGCAAACGGCGGCGAGTCCTGGGAGAAGATGAACGACTACCTCTCTGGCGGTACCGGGCCCCACTACTACCAGGAGATCTTCGCGAGCCCGCACGCGTTCGATCGCGTGTACCAGATGGACGTGCAGATGCACCGCACCGACAACGGCGGCAAGGACTTCATTCCGATGGCCCATGAGACGAAGCACTCTGACCATCACGCCATGGCATTCCGGGCCGACGACCCGAACTACCTGATCGTCGGCACTGACGGTGGTGTTTACGAAAGCTTCGATCTGGGCGAGACCTGGAAATTCGTGGCCAACCTGCCGATCACGCAGTTCTACAAGGTTTCCGTCGACTACGACGAGCCGTTCTACAACGTTTACGGCGGCACGCAGGATAACAACAGCCAGGGCGGGCCGACACGCACCTGGGATATAGCGGGCATCCGCAACTCCGACTGGTTCATAACCTTGTTTGCGGATGGCCACCAGTCGGCCGTCGACCCGAATAATCCTGACATTATCTATGCCGAATGGCAGCAGGGTAATCTGACCCGTTACGACCGCCGCACGGGCGAGGTCACCTACATACGTCCGCAGGCGCGCGAAGGTGAGCCGCCCGATCGCTACAACTGGGATGCTCCGATCCTGGTCAGCCCGCATGACTCGAAGACAATTTTCTTCGCGTCACAGCGCGTATGGCGCAGTGACGACCACGGCGACACGT
The DNA here is from genome assembly GCA_037386905.1 of Woeseiaceae bacterium. GTDB lineage: Bacteria > Pseudomonadota > Gammaproteobacteria > Steroidobacterales > Woeseiaceae > UBA1847. Next base: position 53,843 of record JARRLQ010000008.1, on the reverse strand, counting down.
GGACACCGATCAGCGGCGACCTGACGCGGAACGAGAATCGTGTCCGCCAGCCGGTCATGGGCCGCACCTGGAGCTTTGATGCGCCGCGCGATCTGTACGCGATGTCGATGTTCAACACGATCGTCAACATCTCTCAGTCGCCGCTTGATGCAGACCTGCTCTACGCGGGCTCTGACGATGGCCTGATCAGTGTGACTGAAGACGGCGGCGACACGTGGCGCACGGTCGACGAGCTGCCGGGCGTTCCGGATCGCTTTTTCGTCAACGACATCAAGGCGGATCTGCACGACCCAGATACTGTTTATGTGGTCGTTGACGACCACAAGCATGGCGATTTCTCGCCGTACATCCTCAAGAGCGAGAACCGTGGCCGCAGCTGGCGCAGCATCTCGAGCAACCTGCCTGACCGCCACGTCCTGTGGCGCGTCGTGCAGGACCACGAGAAGCCGGGCCTGATGTTCCTCGCATCCGAATTCGGCATGTTCTTTACGGTCGATGGCGGTGGCGCGTGGACGAAGCTCAAGGGCGGTTCGCCGAACATCTCGTTCCGCGACCTCGCCATCCAGAAACGTGAGAACGACGTGGTCGGCGCAACATTCGGCCGCAGCTTCTATGTGCTGGACGACTATACGCCGCTCAGGGATGTGACAACTGACATGCTCAGAAGCGGCAACGTCCTGTTCCCGGTTCGCGATGCCCTGTGGTACGTGCCGAAACGCTCGCTGGGGTGCGGCGAGCCGGGCTGCCAGGCCAGCCAGGGTGACAGCTATTTCGTGGCGCCCAACCCGGACTTCGGCGCGACGTTCACCTACTACCTCGCCGAAGGCTTCAAGAGCAGCAAGGACAAGCGGCGCGAGGCTGAGAAGGAACTCGAGGCCGAGAACGAAAATGTCGTCGCGGCCGATTGGGACACAGTGCTCAGCGAAGATCGTGAAGACGCACCGACCATCGTGTTTGAGGTCACCAACAGCACTGACTACACCGTGCGCCAGATTGAAGCACCCGCCGGCCCGGGGTTCCATCGCGTGTCCTGGGACTTGCGCTTGCCGTCGCTGGAGCCGTGGTCACCAGAAGCTGAAGGCAACTATTTTGGCGGTGGTGGTGTCCTCGTCGCACCGGGTACATTCAACGTGCAAATGTACGTGCGGCAGGACGGCGTATTGACTGCACTGGGTGATGCGCGGAGCTTCGACGTCGTTTCCGTGCGTCCGGACCCGGTCTTGCCGGGCAGCCCGCAGGAGCAGCGTGTCATCTTCGAGGCGCAGGTGGCAGAGTTGTCCCGTGCCGCAACGGGAACCAACGCGGCGATCGCCGAGCTTATCCAGGAGCTGGATGCCGTGAAGGAGACTTTGCACCGCTCGCCGGCAGACGGCTCGTTGTATCAACTGGCCAACACGATTCAGCAAAACCTGAAGATCCAGGGTGACCGTCTGGGCGGTAACGACAAACGGGCGCTGTATAACGACCTCGACGAAATGTCGGTATCCGCGCGGCTCTGGCATGCCGGGTTCGTATTCTCGGTGGGCGCTTATGGACCGACACCGGAGCAACGCAATTCACTGCGCACAGGGCGCGCGCTCTACGATGACATCGTGGCAGAACTCGACCGGCTGGTGAACGAAGACTATGCCGGCCTCAAGGAAGCCATGGATATTGCCAGGGTGCCCTGGACGCCGGGCAGGGGAATCCAGCCCTAGGCCATCAGCTTCAGTGACAGCCAGGGGGCGAAACAGAATACTGTTATCGCCAGCTTGTAGAAGCCGACGTAGCGAAATGTCTCTTTCGCTACGTCGGCCTCGCTTATCCTGAAGATCCTGGCATTGGTTCGATAGGCGAATCCGCGCATCAGCATCAGCGCAATTACCGTGACCAGGTAGATTCCCATATTGACGATAGTCATCCAGCCAAAAAAGCTGGTCCAGGTTGCAATCGAATTCACTTCGGGGCCTCCTCGTCGTATCTGTCAGTGCTGCCCGGAACGATGCAGTTTCGCGTCGTGCGTGCTGAAGTGGTCGCTGAACCAGCGGTCGAGGTCGTCAGTCAGCTGAGCCTCGTCGAGAACGCCGTCATCCTCGACCTCGTCCATCATGTCGCGCAGGTCGTCGAGCAGGGTCTCATGATCTTCTTTGTGGTCGGCCAGCGCAGCGTAGTGCGTCTGCCGCATCATCTTCTCTTCCAGCGCAAAGTGCGCCGCGATCTGGGCATAGATCTCGCCCAGCACGTCGATGACCTGCTCTGTGTCGGTACCATCTCCGAGGTTTTCCTGCAGGCCCCTGATCAGGCCGATCAATTCGCGATGCTCGTGGTCGACCTCGTCGATGCCGACACTAAACTCTTCTCGCCATTGCAGAACGCTCATCGGGTTGCGGGGCCTCCAGGTAAGAGTGTAGTCCCAATCATGATTGCATGCCGCATCATTCGGCCGCCCGTGGCAGCTGCTCCAGCCACGCCGTGAAGTCATCGAGGTCTCGCAGGCGTCGTTTCCTGCTGGCGGCCGGTAACCAGCTCGTTTCAAGCCGGTCCCGGTCGACGCGCTGGCGGAGCATCGGATCGCGCTCGCCATCAATGCGCTGGTTCGTCCAGGTATCGCCAAGGCGGTAATAGCAGTCATTTTCAGCGCAGCCGGCCACCATGACTCCGTCTGCAAGATCTCGCGACAGCGCGAAATCGATGAAGGCCGGGGGCAACATGCCAACACAGGGCAGCCTGACCACCCTGGCATGTGTTTCTTCGAGCGCATCCGCACCACAGTGGTCGCATGCATAGACGAGCACACGCTGCCCATCATCGAAACTGTTGGCGGCGTCAAATGTTTTCTCGCGAAGGTCCGCCATCGTGCGGTCCGGCAACTCAATACCAGGGATGGCGGCCGAGGTGCGACGAAATGGCAACGATGTCGGGCAGGACCCGGCACAGATGCCGCAACTGACACAACGATCCTCGTGAACAGACGCTTCCAGCTCAAATGGCTTGCCGTCGGTGCGCGGCACCATCGAAATAGCGTCGAAAGGGCAGTCCTCGAGGCAACGTCCACAGCCGTTGCAATTGTTGAGGCTGACCACCGGCAGCCAGGATTTCTCGGCCGGCGGTAGCCAGGGCAACGCCGACAAGATCATGACAACCGGGACGACCACGAACCACGCCGCGTCGCTGCCAAAAGCGCCCAAGCTGGCTAACTGCCGACCACCGTCGGGCCAGGCGAATGACAGCGCGAGCAAGCCTGTTGTCGTGGCAATAGCCAGCGCCATTGGAGGGCGGACTCTCGCGCGAGTCCGCCTCTGCACGTGGAGCCATACCAGGAAGATGATCACCAGTGGGCTGGCAATGTGCAGCAGAAGCGGCGAAGCAGCGGTGATGCCGCCGACAGAAACGAACAGGAGCAGCATCACACCGGTGATCCAGGCAAATGTGCGTTGCGCGCGCATGCGGTCCAGCGAGAACTCCCGCAGGAGGTGTAGCAGAACTGCTACGCAAAGCGCGCCGCCAGCATAGCTGTGCAGTCCGCGTGCGACGCTGCCTGCGTACCCATGGCTCACGGGGACGAGCAGGACCACACCGCTGGCAACGATGATCAGGAACAGAAGCCAGGACAGCTGCCCGAGATTAACGAGCGGGTTGTTGCGTTGACCGAAGCTCCAGTCGAGCGCGGCTTCGGCGCGAGCGAGAATGAGGCGGAGGGAGCGCTTCAGGAACGCCATGTCTCTGGTCAGATACGCATTTCCCGAACGCCGGTATCGTCCGCAATCAGCAGGATGTCGGCGGGACGGTGGGCAAACAATCCCACCGTCAGGATTCCCGGAATCTGGTTGAGCCGGGTTTCCATTTCCAGCGGATTGCTTATATTGAGTTCGTGCACGTCGAGGATGTGGTTGCCATTGTCGGTTACAAATCCCTCGCGCCAGACCGGCTGTGCGCGCAGCTTGAGGAGCTGGCGGGCGACATAAGCCTGCGCCATGGGAATGACCTCTACAGGTAGCGGAAATGCACCCAGCATGCCGACGAGCTTGGATTCATCGATAATGCAAACGAATCGTCGCGACGCTCCGGCAAGTACCTTTTCCCGCGTCAGCGCACCGCCGCCTCCCTTGATCAGCTGCAGGCGCTTGTTCGCCTCGTCCGCACCATCAATGTAGACATCGACCGGGCCGACTTCGTTGAGCGTCGAAACTTTGAAACCCTGTTCTTCAAGCAGCTGGGTCGAGGCCCTGGAGCTGGAAACGACCTTGTCGATGCGGTCCTTGACGCTCGGTAACAGCTCAATGAGTTCGTTGACGGTCGACCCCGTACCAATGCCCACGACCATGCCCGGTTCAATGAACTCGAGCGAGGCTTTGGCGGCTTTGCGTTTTTTCTCTCTGGCGTCCATGGTCGGCGCTAAGTGTATAACCCAAACATCGTCAAAAAAAGGAACTAGTACAAAAAAGAGTGCCCGCACTTGGCGGGCACTCTCGGGTCGGTTGGAAGAAAACCAATCTTCCTCGCGGACTAAAGGCTATCGTCTTTTCCTGCGGGAAGCCTTTTTCTTCGTCTTCCGTTTCGATGCCTTCTTCTTGGCTTTCTTCTTGGTCTTGCGCTTAGCTACTTTCCGCTTGGCCTTTTTCTTAGTCTTACGCTTAGCTGCTTTCTTTTTAGCCTTTTTCTTGGCTTTCTTCTTGGTCTTACGCTTAGCTGCTTTCTTTTTAGCCTTTTTCTTGGTTTTCTTCTTTGTTTTGCGCTTGGCCGCTTTCTTTTTAGCCTTCTTCTTGGCTTTCTTCTTGGTCTTGCGCTTGGCCGCTTTCTTCTTGGCCTTTTTCTTGGTCTTGCGCTTGGCTACTTTTTTCTTCGCCTTGCGCTTGGTTGCTTTCTTCTTAGCTTTCTTCCTTGTAGCTTTCTTTTTAGCCTTTTTCTTTGTTGCGCGTTTCTTCGCAACACGACGCTTCGGCGCCGCCTTCTTCCTCGTTACTTTGCGCTTCTTCGCGACTTTGCGCTTAGAAGCTTTTTTCCGTGACTTCTTTTTAGTAGCCATCAGTTTTCTCCGTGTCGGGTACCCGGCGTTGAGTATACGCAACAAGTTAAAAAAATCCAGCAAGTTACGCGCCACTTTTTGCATACGAAAAATCGCAAAATGGTGCCGCAAACGCTTCAGAAAAAATTGCCGCCGTTCGCAACATCAGATGTGTCGCAAATCGGCGAATGAAAAAAGGGGTTTTGCAGTGGCTTACGAGCTCTCGGTAACAACTCGATAGAGCGGAATATCCCAGCTGTTGGGCGTAATCTTTTTGACCTTCTGGCAGGCGAACGCAACGCCAATCAGCTTTGGCTTTAGCCACTTACGGCGCATTTTTAAAAAGTGGAAGCAGCGGTCGTAGTAACCACCGCCCATGCCGATCCTGTTGTTTCTGTCATCGAATGCGACAACTGGCGTAATAACCAGGTCGAGCCGTTTTTCGTCGATAAGAACGCCCGATGGTGGCTCGAATATGCCGTAGTAGTTGCGCATGACGACGGTCTCGGGCGTCACTTCACAAAAACTCATCGCGCCATGCGTGTCGATTACGGGCACGAAAACGCGCTTGTTTGCGCGCCATGCGCGCTCGATGACCTGGGTTGGATCGATCTCTTCAGCCATCGGCAGGTAACACGCGATCGTTCGCGCGGCCCGAAATTCGTGTGAGTGAATGATGCGATCGCAGATCTTTGCGGACGCAGAAATTCGTTGTGCATCGTCGAGCGAACGGCGCGCAACGAGCGCCGCCTTGCGCAACCTGGATTTAGTCTCACTCGTATTCAGAGACGCCTCCCGCTTGTGCCGTCACAGACCGTCGCTCTCGAACCAGAGCAACAGGTGGGGTCAGCCGTGGCAGCAACAGGCTTACCGTAAAAACGGCCCTGCTCACATGCTGCCGACAGATCACGACCCCGGGGTAATGATTTAGGGTCGAAAGGTATCCAGGTCGGTATCGAACACTGCAGGAGGCGCCATTTCGAAAGTCCTGTTCCGTCGCGTCAAAGGTCCAGTTGCTGGGACCCGCCCAAAACGCTGTCAACACGATCGGAAATACTCTTGAGACGCGCACTCAGGTCGCCCTCGAGAAGGCGATCCCTGGCCTGCGCGTGCAACAAGTCATTGGCCATGTTCAATGCTGCCATTACGGCGATGCGGTCCAGCCCGACAACCCTGCCGCTGTCGCGAATCTCGAGCATCATGGCATTGAGCACCTCGGCAGAATCGAGCAAGTCGGTTCTTTCTTCGGGGGGGCATGCCACCTGGTATTCCTTGTCGAGAATGCGGACGCTTACCTGCGAGTTTGGGTTGGTCATGTCAGGATCCTTGCTCCATCGCCTTGAGCCTGCCGATCATCGCTTCGACACGTGCTCTTACCTGTTCGTTTTTCTGCAATAGATTGGCGCGTTCCGCCGTCAAGGTGTCCTGCCGCTGCTTGAGCGATTTATTCTCGTCCTGCAGCTGATCGCACACCTTGACCAGGGCATCGACGCGCTTCTCGAGTCGCTTGAGCTCGTGCTCAAAGGTTGCATTGATGTCATCAGCCATATGAGCAATATAGTCACGCGTTGAAACAGGGTCAATCGCCGTGGCGACTCAACAGTTAACATGGGATCATTGCGCCCATGGAATCCACGGTGGACCACGATCAGCTTGATGCGGCCCTGAGGCGCTGCGGCGCGAGCTGGGATGCGGCACAGTCGCACGGCCTGTTATCGGGCCGGCTGGCCATTGCAGGTGCCGCCAGCGGCTTTGACTGGCTGTCGCAAGTCCTTGAAGGGACAGATGCGAACGACGCCCTGCGAGGCGAGTGCGAGGTAATGCTCGGGGCGCTTTACGAATCGACCTACCGACAATTGGCCGAGCGCCGGTCGGAGTTTGAACCGCTGTTGCCGGATGACGATGATTCGACCGCCGTGCGCGCCGCCGCACTGGCTCACTGGTGCGAAGGGTTCCTCCACGGCCTTGTCTCCGCGGACCATGGAGATGCGCTAAAGGAGCGGCTGTCCGCGGAACCGCTGGCAGACATAATCAGGGACATGCTGCAGATTACGCGGGCTGTAGCGGACGAGGATGCCGACACGGAAACGGATGAACAGGCTTATGCCGAACTCGTCGAATACCTCCGCGTTGCCGCGCAGCTGACGTATGAAGAGCTTGTGGAAATACGTGAAGCGCAGAACGGCGGCGATACCGAAGGCAAGGAAACCGAGGTGCTGCATTGATCAGCAAGGAATTTGCGCGGCGGCGCAAGAACCTGATGCATATGGTCGGAGAGGGCGGCATCGCGATCCTGCCATCGGCGCCGATTCGAACCCGTAGCCGCGACGTCGAATATCGCTATCGCCAGGACAGCGATTTCTATTACCTGACGGGCTTCGCCGAGCCCGATGCGGTCGCCGTGATCGCGCCCGGCAGGGACCGTGGCGAGTTCCTGATGTTTTGCCGGGAGCGTGATGCCGAGAAAGAGCGCTGGGACGGGCAGCGCATGGGTACGGCCGGTGTCGTCGAGCACTACCATGCCGACGATGCCTTTCCGATCGAAGATATCGACGACATCCTGCCTGGCATCATGGAACCGTGCGAGCGTGTCTACTACACGATGGGCCTTTACAAGGATTTTGACGCGCAGGTCGCCGACTGGATCAATTTGCTGCGCTCCAGGGGTAACCAGGGCATGCATACGCCGCAGGAATTTGTGGCCCTGGATCACCTGTTACACGACATGCGTCTGTACAAGAGCCGCGGCGAAATTTCGGCAATGCGCAAGTCAGCCAAGGTGGCGGTTGCCGCCCATAAGCGAGCGATGCAAATGGTGCATCCCGGGCTTCGCGAATTCGAAGTCGAAGCCGAGTTCATCCACGAGTTCCGGCGCCATGACGCGCGCTACTCGTACAGTCCGATCGTCGCTACGGGCAGAAACGCCTGCACGCTGCACTATGTCGACAATTCGGCAAAGCTCGAAGATGGCGACCTGCTGCTGATTGACGCAGGTTGCGAGCTCGACTATTACGCATCGGATATCACGCGCACATTTCCCGTCAACGGCAGGTTCAGTCCGGAACAACGCGCTGTCTACGAGATCGTGCTCGAGGCGCAACTGGCAGCGATCGACAAGACGCGAAAAGACAATCACTGGAACGAGCCTCACGACGCCGCAGTCAAAGTCATCACCCGGGGGCTGAAAAAGATCGGCTTGCTGGATGGCACATTGCCGCGGCTGATCCGAGACGAGGCATATCGGGAGTTTTACATGCACCGGACCGGGCACTGGATCGGCATGGACGTGCACGATGTTGGTGACTACAAGGTCGGTGACGAATGGCGCCTGCTGGAGTCCGGCATGGTGACGACGGTCGAGCCGGGTATCTACATTCCCGACACGCGGAAAGTGCCGAAAAAGTGGCGTAACATCGGCATCCGGATTGAAGATGATGTTGCCGTGACGAGCAACGGTCCCGACGTACTGACCAAGGGGCTGGCGAAAGAGCCGGATGACATCGAGGCCCTGATGGTCCACTAGTCGTGAACTCGCAAGTCCAATACGACATAGTCATTGCCGGTGGCGGCATGATCGGTACCAGCCTGGCGATCGCGCTTGCGCCGCTGGGTCTGAAGCTGGCTGTCGTCGAGGCGGTACCGAGGTCCGGGGAGACGCAACCCAGTTTCGATGAACGTTCGACGGCGCTGTCACGCAGCACACAGCGCATGTTCGAGGCGATGGGTCTGTGGGATGAAATTGTTGCCGCGGCTACGCCGATCACGCATATCCACGTGTCGGACCAGGGCCGGTTCGGCTTCTCACATATCGATGCTGCCGAGCAGGGCGTCGCCGCACTGGGCTATGTCGTTATCAATCGTGTGCTCGGGTCCGTGCTGCAGAAGGCGCTCGACAGGGAAGCCAGTGTCGATGTCCTGTGCCCGGCAACTATCAAGCAAGCGAAGACGGGACCGCAGGGTGCCGTCACGGTCATTGAACACAACGGTAATGACCGCGAATTACACGCAGGCCTGCTCGTGGCGGCCGACGGCGCAAACTCTGCGGTGCGCTCGATGGTCGGCATCGGTGTGGACAGGGTTTCGTACGGACAGCGTGCGATCATCGGCAATCTTTTACCTGAAATCCCGCTACGCAATCGCGCCTTCGAACGATTCACCGAACAGGGCCCGCTTGCAGTCCTGCCCGTCGCCGATGGTCGCGCCGCGTTCGTGTGGAACGTTGCGGAGCGAGATGCGGACCGCATACTCGCGCTTGGCGATGACGAGTTCCTGGCCGAGCTGCAGGGCACTTTTGGCAATCGACTGGGTACGTTCTCGCGTGTTGGCGAACGCGCGTCATACCCGCTTTCGCTGAGCAAGGCATTGCGCCTGACAGCACCACGCGCAGTGCTGGTCGGCAACTCGGCGCACGGGCTGCATCCTGCTGCAGCCCAGGGATTCAACCTGGGTCTGCGAGACGTTGCCGCGCTCTGCGATTGCATTGCTGACGCCCGCAATCATGGAAGAACGGATTACGGTGATATTGAACTCCTGAACCGCTACGCGGAGTGGCGCAAGTCCGACCAGCAAAAGCTCGTGCGCTTCACCGATGGCCTCGTGCGCCTGTTTGGCGACTCGCGCGGGCCGGTGCGGGGTCTGCGCAACCTGGGCATGCTCGGTTTCGACCTCGTGCCGGGAGTACGCAAGGTGTTCGCCAAACACACGATGGGACTCGCCGGTCGATTGCCGCGGTTGTCGCGCGGGGTGCCGCTGACGTGAGCAAGCCTTACGAAATACTCATTGTTGGCGCCGGCGTTACGGGCCTGACCGCTGCCGCATTGCTGGCGCAGGGCAAACACAGCGAACAGCTGCGGATTACCGTTGTCGATGCCACGCCTCGGCCGGTACACGACCCCGGCGATGACGTCGCGCTGCGTGTTTCGGCGATCGCGACCGGCTCGGCACAACTACTCGATCGTATCGGTGCCTGGCAGCACGTGATCGATACGCGGGCAAGCGCGTACGAGACGATGCGAGTCTGGGAC
>JARRLQ010000008.1:0-43809 GCA_037386905.1 Woeseiaceae bacterium | reverse complement strand
GCGCCCTGCAGTTCGATGCGGCGGAGTTCGCTGTTCCGCAGCTCGGCTTCATCGTGGAGAACGTACTCATCCAGCACGCGCTGCTCAAAGTCCTTGATCAGCTCGACGTCGAATTGAGGTTCAACACCAAAGTCGAGTCGCTGAAAGCCGACCTCGTAATAGGTGCGGACGGCGCCCGCTCGCATGTTCGTGAGCACGCCGGAATAGAGGTTCGGGAGTTCCCGTACGGACAAACGGCCTACGTCACTCACCTGCGCCCCGAACAGCCACATGACAGGTGTGCGCGACAGCGCTTCACGCAGGACGGTCCGCTCGGCATGTTACCGCTTGCTGACGGGCGCATATCGATTGTCTGGTCGATTCACGACGCGCTGGCCGATCGCATACAGGATGCGAGCGACGAGGAACTCGGGGAGATTCTGACCGAGGCCTCCGACTATGTGCTGGGCCGATTGCAGGTCGAAGGACCCCGGGGCGGCTTCCCGCTGTGTGCGCGCCACGCCATGCAATATGTCGTGCCGGGCGTCGCATTGATTGGCGATGCAGCGCATGCCGTGCACCCGTTGGCGGGGCAGGGCGCAAATCTCGGCCTGCAGGATGCAGCCAGCCTCGCAGACGTTATCAATACTGCGCTGGGCAACGCCGAGCACCCCGGCGACAGACCTGTGCTGCGGCGTTACGAGCGGGCGCGCAAGGGCGAAAACGCGACGATGCTGCATTTCATGACTGGCCTAAACAAGCTGTTTGCGACAGACTCGGCACTCGTCCGCGAACTGCGCACCATGGGAATGCGCCTGTTCAACTACAGTGGGCCGATAAGAGACCACGCGGTAAAGGTGGCATTGGGTATCTAGACCGAGGGGAGTCTGGGTGAAACAGCAATATGTCTATGGCCTCGCTGCGTTACTGGCGATCGTCGGGCTGTCGGTGTTTGTCTACAAATGGCAGGCCCTCGATTTCCCGTTGACGCGCAACCAGGAAACGTCAGTGTGGACAATCGAGTCTTCGATCAGTTTCGATAGCGGTCCCGGATCGATCAAGGTCAACCTGTTGATTCCGACGCTGACGCCGGGCTTCCGCATGCTCAACGAGAACTCGGTGTCGAGGGGCTATGGCTTCAGCCTCAATTACGGCAGTGGTGGCCGGGAGGCGCAGTGGGCGATTCGCCGCGCCGACGGACCGCAGACGATCTACTACCGCATCTCGGTGTACGAAGACGAGGGTCTGAAGCAGTCTGATACGACACCCCCGTTCCCGCCACCACCCGTTATCAATGAACCATTCGCGACTGCTGTCGACGTTATCGTTGCGGACGTCAGGGAACACTCCGCGGATACGGCGTCGTTCACTGCCGAGCTACTGCGTCGCATGAACGACCCGTCACCCGATCCGAATGTCGAGCTTCTGTTGTCCAGCGCCACATCACGAGCCGAGTTCGTCAACAGCCTCACAACGATTCTCGCCTCGGCGCGAATTCCGGCACGCATGGTGCACGGCTTCGAACTCCAGGGCCGACTAAGGAACGCCGAGCCGCTAACCTGGCTTGAAGTCCACGATGGCGAAACCTGGCGATATTTCGACCCGACGAGTGGTGAAGAAGGGCTTCCCGACCATTTCCTTATCTGGTGGCGTGGTAACGAGCCGCTCGTCAATGTCGAGGGTGGCAGCAACGTGCAGGTAGAATTCGCCGTGCAGGAAAACCACCTCGATGCCGTGGCCATAGCCGAAACACAGGCTGCCGCGCAGGGGGCCAGCGTCAGCGACTTCTCCCTGTACAGCCTGCCGATCCAGACACAGGCCGTTTACAGCGTGTTGCTGATGATCCCGATTGGCGCGCTGGTCATGGTGCTGCTGCGTAACATGGTTGGTATCGATGCCTTCGGTACGTTTATGCCGGTACTGATCGCGCTTGCGTTCCGCGAGACGAAGCTGGTCTGGGGCATCGTGCTGTTCAGCATTGTCGTCGCGCTGGGTCTGAGCATTCGCTTCCTGCTGGACCGATTGCGACTGTTGCTGGTGCCACGGCTCAGCGCCGTGCTGATTGTTGTCGTCATCCTGATGTTGCTCATCAGCCTGATGTCGCACCGTCTCGGCATGGAAACAGGTCTTTCCGTCGCACTGTTCCCAATGGTCATCATCGCCATGACGATCGAGAGAATGTCGGTCGTGTGGGAAGAACGTGGCGCCGCCGATGCAATACGCGCCGGTTTCGGTAGCCTGGTCGTCGCCGTCATTGCCTATTTCGCTATGGGCCAGCGCTGGCTCGAGCACCTGATTTTCACTTTCCCCGAATTGCTGCTGGTTGTGTTGTCCTTTGTTGTTCTCGCCGGGCGCTACACGGGCTATCGCTTGCTCGAGCTGAGCCGCTTCAAGGCACTTTCGGGGCAATGATGTTTGCGACGGCAAAGGCGCTGCGCGAAGCGGGTGTGCTTGGAGTCAACCAGCGCAATGCCGATTACATCATGCGCCTCAACGCCCGCAAGCATTACCCGCGCGTTGATGACAAAGCGCTGACCAAGGAACTCGCGCTCAAGGCCGGTATGGCCGTGCCGGAACTGTATGGCCTGATCACCAACCAGGGTGAAGTGCGCAACTTTGCTGAAATTGTTGCCGACCGCGAGAGCTTCGTTATCAAGCCTGCGCAGGGGAGTGGTGGCGACGGCATCCTCGTGGTGACCGGGCGTAGCCAGCGAAAACGTGATTCGTTTCGACTGTCGAGCGGCGTGCTGCTCTCGGATGGCGAGATCGCACACCACCTTTCCAATATTGTCGGCGGGCAATACAGTCTCAGTGGCGGCCGCGACAAGGCGCTGATCGAGTATTGCGTCAATTTCGACCCGGTGTTCAACGAGCTGAGCTTCCAGGGCGTTCCTGACGTACGCGTCATCGTTTATCGCGGCTACCCGGCGATGGCGATGGTGCGGCTTCCCACGCGAGCATCGGACGGCAAGGCCAACCTCCACCAGGGTGCGGTCGGCGCGGGCGTCGACATGAGCCTTGGAGAGACCCTGCACGGAGTTCATTACGACGAAGTTGTCGACGAGCACCCGGATACGGGTGCTCTCGTAGCAGGTCTTCACATACCGCATTGGGGCGTCATCCTCGAAACCGCGGCGCGCGGTTACGAGGTCACGGAGCTCGGCTACCTCGGGGTCGACATGGTTATCGACAAGGATCTCGGGCCAATGATTCTCGAAATGAATGCGCGGCCCGGGCTCGCCATTCAGATCGCCAATTGCGAGGGTCTCTCGAAGCGCATAGCGCGCATCGAGGAAATCTATGACCCGAACGCGTCGCCCGAGAAGCGCGCCAGCATCGCCCGGCGCGAGTTTCCTGCCGAGCGGCAAACGTCAATCGACTTCTAGCGCCCGGGAGCCAGTTGCCGCGCGCGAGTGCTCCTAAAGTTGGGCTTCGAGCCAGGCATCCATGCGTTGCTCGAGAATGTCGAGTGGCAGCGCGCCGGCGCCGAGGAGCTCGTCATGGAAGGCACGAACGTCGAAGTCTTCGCCGAGTGCCCGTTCGGCACGCTGGCGAATTTGCAGTATCTTGAGTTGCCCGATCTTGTATGCCAGCGCCTGCCCCGGCCAGCCAATGTAACGATCGATTTCGTTAACGATGTCGAGCTCGGTCTTTGCGGCATTATCCTTGAAGAAGTCGATAGCCTGCTGGCGGGTCCAGCCCTTGTAATGCATGCCGGTGTCGACGACGAGACGGACGGCGCGCCACATTTCGTAAGTCAGCGCGCCAAACTGCGAGTACGGGTCCTGGTACAAACCAAGGTCGTATCCAAGGCTCTCGCTGTAGAGCCCCCAGCCCTCGACAAATGCCGTAAAGCCCATGAAGCGCCGGAACTCCGGCATGTCGCCGAGCTCCTGCTGGATGGCGAGTTGCAGGTGATGCCCGGGTACTGCTTCGTGCACTGACAGCACCTCGATTTCGTACTTCGGTCGCACCTCGGGCTTGTATAGATTGACCCAGTAGGTCCCGGCACGACTGCCGTCGCCCGCGGGCCGCGAGTAGTAAGCTGTGGTCGTGTCAGGGGCGATCGAATCGGGTATCGGTTTAACGCCATACGGCATGCGCGGCAACGTGCCAAAAAGATTTACGAGTTCCGGGTCGATTCGTTTGCTCGTGGCGAGGTAGGCCTCGTACAGGTCGTCCGGGTTATCGAAGTAGAACTGCGGGTCCGTGCGCAGAAAGTTCAGGAAGTCGGAGAAATCACCAGCAAAGTCGAGGTCATCAATGATTTTTTGCATCTCGCCGCGAATGCGTGCGACCTCATCGAGGCCGATGCGATGAATCTCGTCCGGTGTCATTTGCGTTGTCGTGAACTGGCGCGCCCGCAGCTCGTACCACTCACTGCCATTCGGCAGCTCGGACAGGCCGATAGTGTCGCGGCTCGCCGGCAGGTAGGTCCCGTTGAAATATTCGTCAAGTTCGCGGTAGGCGGGCAGGACAGTGTCTTCAATGGTGGTCCTTGCCTGCGCGCGTATGCGTTCCTGGTGTTCCGCCGGAATCGAGTCGGGCATCTCGGCAAATACTGTCCAGAACGGGCTTTGTTCGGCATCGTCGACCAGTTGTGCGGCAATCTGGTTCGGGATGCGCTCCATCAGGATGCGTGGCGAAACCAGTCCCGCGTCGATCCCGGCGTCCGCAAGGTCGATGGTCTGTGCGATGACGACGTCGATCTTGCCAAGTCTCGCAATCCAGTCCTCGTAGTCCTTGACCGTCACAAAGCGCAGCCGGCTCGTGTTGCTGTCGAGGTTTTGCACGCCGCCACGCTGGTAGAACGGGATCAGGTAGCCCTTGAATTTGAACTGGTCTACGTCGTCCTGCAGCGAACGCCGGAAAAGTTCGTGATTCAGCTGGTCAGTCTCGCTGAGCGCTGTGCGATCGATCTCGTAGGCGCGGCGCAGGAATTCACGTGTCTCCTGCTGGCGGCGTTCGATAGCGGCGATACTGTTGTCTGACCACTGGTCGTTATAGCGACGATCGCCAAGTCCGGACGCCATCATCGGACTTTCGCGCAGCTGCCACTCCCAGGCCTCGTCGAGCAGTGCGTGGAAGTCTTCCGTGGGTCCTGCCAGTGACAGATGGGTGAAACCCAGGATTAAGGTACACAGTACAACGCGGACAGTTCGCATGCCGTTCTCCGAATACGGGGATCGGGCATTGTTACCCCCCGGGATGCGGGTGGCAACCACGACGTTCATTGGCTATGATGCGCGCACCAATCCATAGCGTGCTCAGAAGAGACCCCGGTTTGAACGGGGCGCCGAAGGCGCAACTGCCCGGAAACGCTCAGGCAAAAGGACTGTGTTCGCTGATTGGCTCTGGAGAGCGACCTGACAACAGGTCCACCGAAGGGGTAAGTGGCCAAGCCATTGATCTCTCAGGTTTTTGGACAGAGGGGCGGCAGATCTGACGGTCTGCCGCCCCTTTTGTTTTGGCTCGGTGCAAGTAGCGCTCGAAGGTACAGATATGGGATCGAAAACGCCTCTCTACGACAAGCATGTCGAAGCCGGCGCCCGCATGGTCGATTTCGGCGGCTGGGACATGCCGCTCAACTACGGCTCGCAGAAAGAAGAACATCATGCCGTACGCCGCAAAGCGGGCATGTTCGACGTTTCCCACATGACGATCGTCGATCTCAAGGGCCAGCGAACGCGCGAGTTTCTGCGGCATCTCGTCGCAAATGACGTGGCCAGGTTGCAGGATGCCGGCAAGGCGCTTTATACGAGCATGCTCAATGATGACGGCGGTGTCATTGACGACCTGATCGTCTATTACATGACAGACGACTGGTTCCGCCTCGTCGTCAACGCGGCAACGCGTGACAAAGACCTTGCCTGGATACGCAATCAGGCCGAGGCGTTTGACGTGTCGGTCAGCGAGCGTGCCGAGCTGGCGATGATCGCCGTGCAGGGACCGCAGGCGCGTGAACTGGCGGCGCCCTGCATCGATGCCGAATATCGCGACGCAGCACTTGCCCTGAAACCGTTCTTCGGCATGGAAGCGGGCGACATGTTCGTCGCACGCACCGGGTACACCGGGGAAGACGGCTGGGAGATCGTAATGCCCGCGTCCAACGCGCCGGCGATCTGGGACCGGATGCTGGCGGCGGGAATCGCGCCCTGCGGTCTTGCGGCACGCGATACGCTGCGGCTCGAAGCAGCCATGAACCTGTATGGATCTGACATGGACGAGAGCGTTTCACCGCTTGAGGCCGGCCTCGGCTGGACGGTTGCCTGGGAGCCTGCGGACCGCGACTTCATCGGCCGTGGTCCTCTCGAGGCGAAACGGGCAGACCCGGACAAGATGCGATTTGTCGGCCTGCTGCTCGAAGACAAGGGCGTGCTGCGCAATCACCAGCGCGTTGTCGTCGACGGTGTTGGCGAAGGAGAGATCACGAGCGGCGGGTACTCTCCGACAATCGGCCGCTCGATTGCGCTGGCCCGTGTGCCAGCTGGTGACTACGATCGCGCGCAGGTGGACGTTCGCGGCAAACTGTTAAACGTTCGTATTGTGAAGACACCGTTCGTCCGCAACGGTGAAATAAAAATTGAAGTGGGAGAGCAAGAATGAGTGAGTTGCCTGGAGATCTTCTGTACACCAAGGAACACGAGTGGCTGCGTCGCGAGGACGACGGCACCGTATCGATCGGCATAACCGACCACGCACAAAGCGCCCTCGGTGACCTTGTTTACGTGGAGCTGCCCGAAGTGGGGCAGGATGTCGAATCCGGCGGCGACATGGCCGTCGTCGAATCGGTCAAGGCCGCATCGGACGTGTATTCGCCAATTGACGGCACGGTTGCCGAAGTGAACGAGGCGCTGGCCGATGATCCCGAGACAATCAACTCCGACCCGTATGGCGACGGCTGGATCGTAAAGGTGACGCCGAATGGCGATATCGACGAGAGTGAACTGCTGACACCTGGCGCCTACCAGGCCCTGCTGGACGAAGAAGAAGCGTAACAACATGCCCTTTATTCCCCATACCGATGACGATACCCGGGAAATGCTCGACGCGATTGGCGCGAAGAGCCTCGACGACCTGTTCGACGAGATCCCGAAAGAGCTTCTGATCGATTCCCTCGATGGCGTCCCCGATGCGTTGAGCGAGATGGCGATTACTCGCCTGATGCGAGAGCGAGCGGCGCAGGACGGCGCGCCGATGTGCTTCATCGGGGCTGGCGCCTACGAGCACCACATACCGCAGGCGGTCTGGGATATCGCGACACGCGGTGAGTATTACAGTGCCTATACGCCATACCAGGCAGAGGCCAGCCAGGGGACGCTGCAGACGATCTACGAGTACCAGACGATGATCACCGAGCTCACCGGGCTCGATGTCAGCAATGCGTCACTTTATGACGGTGCGTCTGCGCTCGCCGAGGCAGCGCTCATGGCTGTGCGATGCAACCGCAAGAACAAGAGCGGCCGCATCGTGCTCGCGCCAGGCGTAAATCCCACTTACGAAAAAGTCGGCGCGGCAATCGCCGGAACGCAAAATATCACGTTCGAACGGCTGCCCATGGATGCGGCGACAGGTAACGCGACAGCCGACCTGCCGGATGGAGATGCTCCTGTCGCGGTCGCGATTCAGCAGCCATCATTCCCGGGCACGCTCGAAGATGTCGACCGGCTGACGGACTGGGCCCAGGCGCAGGGAGCGATGGTTATCGCGATCGTGAACCCGACGTCACTTGCCTTGCTGAAGGCCCCGGGCCACTGGGGAACAGAAGGCGCAGATATTGCCATCGGCGAAGGTCAGCCACTGGGCGTGCCGTTATCATCGGGCGGGCCGTACTTCGGCTTCATGACCTGCAAGCAGAAACACGTCCGCCAGATGCCGGGCCGCATTATTGGCCGCACGACAGACCTCGATGGTGAAGTCGGTTTTGCGCTGACATTGCAGGCGCGCGAACAGCATATTCGCCGTTCGAAAGCGACCTCGAATATTTGTACGAACCAGGGACTGATGGTGACCGCGGCGACGATATACATGTCGCTGGTTGGCTTCCACGGACTGCGCTCGGTTGCCACGCGTTCGCATCAGAACACCGCGAAACTGGTGGATGGTCTGACCTCAATTGATGGCGTCGATCGCGCCCTCGACGGACCCTTCTTTCACGAAGTTGCATTACGCCTCGACCGGCCTGTTGCACCGGTGCTCGAAGCACTGGCCGAGCGCGACATCCTTGGCGGCTTCGACCTGTCGGTCGCGATGCCGGAGCTGGGCGACGTGCTGCTCGTCTGCGCTACTGAGACGAAGACTGATGCTGACATCGATGCCTACGTGTCGGCAATGGCCGGGATCATGTCTGCGGCCGCGAGGAAATCCGCTTAACGATGGCCATCCTCAAGTATCTTGGTGGCACTTATCGCACGTTTGGCGAACTGCCGGCGGTCGGTTCCTACGCGCCCGACTTTTCGCTCGTAAACACCGAATTGCAGGACGTATCGCTAGCCAACTTCATGGGCAAGCGCAAGGTGCTCAATATCTTCGTGAGCATCGACCGCCCGGTTTGTGGCAAATCGTGCATGGAGTTTGACCGCCTGGCCGAAAGCAACGACGACATCGCGATGTTGATGGTGTCGTACGATCTGCCGTTCGCCCATAGCCGCTTCGCACAGCTCAACGAGCTCAAGCACGTCATCGGCCTTTCCGCCATTCGTCACGCCGGTTTTGGCGAGAACTATGGCGTGCAGATCGTCGATGGCCCGCTTGCCGGCATGTTCTCGCGCGCGATCGTCGTGCTCGATGAAAACAATACTGTCGTCTACCACGAGCACATCCAGGACATCACCAACGAACCCGATTACGGCGCAGCGCTAAGAGCGCTGGGCATCAATGGAGAGTGACACCCGTATGTCTGAGCTGATTTTCGAAAAATCCCGCAGTGGTCGCCGCGCGTATGCGCAGGCGCCGCTGAACCCGTCGGATACTTCGATCCCCGAATCCTTCATGCGCGCCGATGAGCCGCTGTTGCCCGAAGCTTCAGAGCTGCAGGTCGTGCGCCATTACACACGCCTGTCGCAGAAAAACTTCTCGATCGACACGCAGTTTTACCCGCTGGGTTCGTGCACGATGAAGTACAACCCGCGCGCATGTAATTCCCTGGCGCTGCTGCCCGGTTTTACCGGCCGACATCCGCTGGGTCCGGTCAGCCATGGCCAGGGATTCATGAAGTGCATGTGGGAACTGCAGGAGATGCTCAAGGCAGTGACGGGCATGGCAGGTGTCTCGCTGACACCAATGGCCGGGGCCCAGGGCGAGCTGGCCGGCGTGGCGATGATCCGTGCCTACCACGATGCGCATGGCGACAGCGACCGCGACGAAATCATCGTCCCGGACGCGGCGCACGGTACCAATCCTGCGACGGCGACGATGTGCGGCTGCAAGGCAGTCGAAGTTCCGACGCGCCCGGATGGTGATATCGACCTCGACGCACTCAAGGGCGTCGTTGGCCCAAAGACTGCCGGCATCATGCTTACGAATCCGTCGACGCTCGGTGTGTTCGAGCGTGACATCGTCGAAGTGGAAAGCGTGGTCAAGGAGGCCGGCGGCCTGCTGTATTACGACGGCGCCAACCTCAACGCAATCTGTGGCAAGGTGCGCCCGGGTGACATGGGCTTCGATGTCATTCACATGAACCTGCACAAGACGTTCTCGACGCCACATGGTGGCGGCGGCCCGGGCTCGGGTGCGATAGGTGTTGGTGAGCGCCTGTTGCCGTACATGCCGATCCCTGTCATCGAAAAAACAGAGAAGGATGGCGGCGAATGGTATGACTGGTTGAGCGAAGAAGATATGCCGCATTCGATTGGCCGCCTTTCCGGTTTCATGGGTAATGCCGGCGTCCTGCTGCGCGCCTACGTTTACATGCGCATGGTCGGCCGCGAAGGTATGAAGCGCCTGGCCGAATACGCGACGCTCAATGCCAACTACCTGCAGGCAAGATTGCGCGATGCCGGATTCGAGCTGGCATTTCCGACACGCCGTGCGAGCCATGAGTTCATCGTCACGCTCAGGCACGAGGCCAAGGAGTACGACCTGACGGCGATGGACGTGGCCAAGGCGCTGCTCGACCTCAACTACCACGCACCGACGACGTACTTCCCGCTGCTGGTACCCGAGTGCTTGCTGATCGAGCCGACAGAGACAGAGAGCAAGGAGACGCTCGACAACTTTGTCGACGCGATGATGGCCATCGCGATGCGTGCAAAGGAAGGCGAGAAGTTCAAGGAAGCGCCGTACAAGATGCCGGTGCGTCGTCTCGATGACGTTAAGGCTGCCCGCCAGCCCGACCTGAAATTCGAACCGGGCTCACAAAGCGAATCGTGAGATTGCTTCGCCCTACGGGCTCGCAATGTCGCTATTATTGGAACCGTTCTGAGAAAGTTCGGTCCAGTACCCTATGATTCGATTGAAACTCTCCGCTGCGCTGGCAGCGATAGCGCTTGCGATTACGGCCACTGCGGCCGAAAACTCGGCGTGGACCGAAACCCTCGAGCGTATCTCCTCCGGTGTCGTGTCGATTCGCGTCGACAGCACGCGTGCATTTGATACCGAATGGAATGCATCCAGCCAGGCGACAGGCTTCGTTGTCGATGCCGAGCGCGGCCTGATCCTGACCAACCGGCATGTCGTGACGCCGGGGCCGGTTGTGGCCGAAGCCGTGTTTCGGAATAACGAGGAAGTGCGCCTGACGCCGGTCTACTTCGACCCGGTGCACGATTTCGGCTTCTTCCGTTATGACCCCGACGAACTCCGCTATATCGAGCCTGCCGAGCTGCCGCTCGTGCCGGACGGCGCCGGTATTGGCCGCGAGATTCGCGTCATTGGCAATGACGCCGGCGAGCAGCTGTCTATCCTTGCAGGTACGATCGCGCGCCTGGATCGCAAGGCGCCCGACTATGGCCGCGGCAAGTACAACGACTTCAACACGTTCTATTACCAGGCAGCATCAGGCACGTCGGGCGGCTCGTCCGGTTCCCCGGTCGTCAATATCGATGGTGAAGTCGTTGCGCTTAACGCGGGTGCGAACAACTCGGCAGCCAGCAGCTTTTTCCTGCCGCTGGACAGGATCTACCGCGCGCTCAAATTGATCCAGAAAGGCGAAATGGTGACTCGCGGCACGCTGCAAACCATGTTCGAGCTCAAGCCTTATGACGAACTCAAGCGCCTCGGCCTGAGCGACGATGCCGAGCACGCGGCACGCATGGCCGACCCTGAACATACGGGCATGCTCGTGGTAGAACAGGTCATCCCGGATTCGCCAGCTGATGGCAAGCTTGCATCGGGCGACATCCTGGTTCGCGTAAACGGCGAGCTCGTTACACAATTCGTGCCATTGGCTGCGCTTCTCGACGAGCATGTCGGCCAGGAGGTCGAGATCGAGTTTGAGCGCGGCGGCCGCACGATCACGGCGTCCTTGGAGGTCTCGGACCTGCATGACATTACGCCGGACGAGTTCATCGAGTTTGGCGACGCTATCGTCAACAATCTCTCGTACCAGCAATCGCGGCACTACAATCGTCCATCTTCGGGCGTTTACGTGGCCAACCCGGGCTACCTGTTGTCGAAAGCAGCCATCCCGCGCGGTGCAGTTATTACCGAATTCGGCGGTGAGCCCATGCGGAATATTGACGATTTCGAAGCGGCGCTCGATGGCCTGGCCGATGGCGAGCGCGAACAGCTGCGCTACGTCACGATGGACAACCCGCAGAACAGCATCGTGCGTTCACTGGAGATGGATCGCGTCTGGTTCCCGACACGTCGCTGTGCACGAAACGACGATACCGGCCTGTGGCCATGTCGCGATCTCGGCCCCGGGCCGCAACCGGAGCCGCCCAAGGTCGGTCATACGGAACTGAAGCAGTACGACGACAAGCGTGTGAAGGCGATCGCGCCGTCACTCGTGGTCGTGACCTTCGATCTGCCTTACACGCTGTCCGGGGTGTCCGACCGTCACTACTACGGCACCGGGCTTATCGTGGACGCGGAGCGCGGACTCGTCGTCGTGGATCGCAACACGGTGCCAATCGCAATAGGGGACGTAACGGTGACGTTTGCAGGCTCGCTCGAGGTAAAGGCCAGGGTGGAGCAGCTGCATCCCCTGCACAACCTCGCAATCGTTTCTTATGACCCCGCAACGATTAACGACACTGCAGTCAAGGCCGCGACGTTCAACCCTGCGCCGCTGAAGTCCGGCGACGATGTGTGGGTCGTCGGCATCAAGGGCGACCATCAGCTCGAGCATCAGAAGAGCACGGTCTCTTCGGTCGCCCCGTTGACGTTGCCATTATCCAGGACGCTGCGTTTCCGGGACTCGAACATCGAAGGCATCAATCTGGTCAACGCGCCGACCGAGTATGACGGTGTGATCGTCGACAAGCGCGGGCGCGTCTCCGCCATGTGGTCGAGTTTTGCGATACAGACCGGTGGCGATATGCAGCAGGTCAATCGCGGTGTCGGCGCCGATCTCGTCATGGAATTTGTCGACATCGTGCGCGAAGGGCGGCCGTTTTTCTCACTCGAGGCGGAGCTCGTATATGCACCGTTATTTGCAGCGCGAAACATGGGCGTTGACGAGAAATGGCTGGAACGACTCGAGGCCGACAACCCGCTCAACCGTCGCGCGCTTAGCATTTCGCGGCTTGTTGCCGGTAGCGATGCGGCCGACAAACTGCGCAACGGTGACATGATCCTGGCCATTGATGGTGATGTCGTCACATCGTTCCGCGATCTCGAGAAAGCCGTTCAGAAACCGGCGGTTACTGTTACCGTGTGGCGCAATGGCGAGGCCCGGGACGTCGAAGTTGAGACCGCTGCACTGGACGGTCGTGGCATTGACCGCGCACTATCGTGGGCAGGTGCGCTGATCCAGGATCCGCATCGACCCATGGCCGCCCAGCGCGGCATTGACCAGTATGGTGTGTACGTGGCGTTTTACAGCTACGGATCGCCGGCGACGCGCTACGGGCTGTGGGCCGGGCGCCGCGTCATTGAAGTCGATGAGACTCCGACGCCTGATCTCGAGGCCTTCATCGCGGCGGTGGCAGGAAAACAGGACCGTGAATCGGTGCGGCTGAAGACGGTGACGTGGAACGACATCGTCGAAGTCATTACGCTAAAACTCGATAACCACTACTGGCCGGCATATGAAATCAAACGGACCGAAGATGGCTGGCGGCGTACGAACATCGGCTCGTAACTCCCTCCTTGTAATCCTGGCGCTGCTCGCCGGCGCCATTGTCGGTGCGGACGAGCTGTACAAGTACCGCGGCGAAGAGGGCGAATGGATATATTCCGATCGTCCGCCTGCCGATGACCGCATGGTGGAGATCCGGCAGCTCAAAGGCAGCGGCTCCGCGGAAGTCGGTATCAAAGTGACCCATGAGTTCCAGGGGCGAGCCGTCGAACTGGTTGCTCACAATGATTCCTATGTGCCGATCGAACTGGAAGTCGATATCAAGAAAATTCGTGGCCTGGAGTTTCCTGACCCCGATGACGACCTGAAATGGGTCGTACCGGCGCGTACCGACTTGCCGTTACTGACCCTTGCACTGCTGGAGTCCGGCACGCAGCCATTCCTCGAGTACCAGTACAAGTACCTCGCAGGTGATCCAAACGCACGCCACGCGCCGCGTCAGGCGTATCGCGCACCGTTCGCCATCGCCACCAATCACCCGATCACTCAGGCCTTTCCCGAGGTGGCGACGCACACGACGCGCGACAGTCATCATGCTGTCGATATGGCGATGCCGATCGGTACCGACATCATGGCGGCCCGGGGCGGCGTCGTATTCGACATCGCCGCGAGTAATTTCAGTGGTGGCCTCGACCCGGTCAGGGACGGTCCGAAAGCGAACGTCGTGCGTATCCTGCACGACGACGGCACCTATGCCATTTACGCTCACCTGAATACGAATTCGATTCGTGTTCGTCCCGGTGACCGCGTGCAGCGCGGCCAGTACATTGCAGATTCCGGCAACACCGGGTTCTCGAGCGGGCCGCACCTGCACTTTGCGGTTGTGCGCAATGTGGGCATGAGAATCGAGTCCGTGCCTGTGACATTTGCGGGCCAGAACTCCGAGACCATCGTCCCGGCTGCAGGAAATTTCCTGACCGCATATTAGCCAACCGATTTCTGTTCATGACCCCGTCTAAGTCCACGCAACAGACGGGAGAACACCATGAACAGAAAAATGACATTTGCAACTACGGCGCTTGCGACGGCCATCGGGCTTCTTGCCGGCGCCAGCGCTTTGGCGACAGAGCCGTGCGGTGATTTCGGGGAATGCAAGGTTCTCGTCGAAATCAACTCGTCCGACGGGGACATCGGCTTCCACTTCCTCATGGACGGCGACGATTTGCGTCGTGCGGCGCTTTTTAACCCACACCACCGCAAGCTCTTTTACTACACGACCCGCCGCGAACTTGGCGAGCAATACCTGACCGAGACATTCGCTGAAAGCGCGGAGCCGCTGTGCTTCGACCCCACAACCGATGATGATGACGAAAATGACGACGAAGATTTCGTCACGCTGGCCGACTTTCTCGATCGCTGGGATGCGGGAACCTACAAGTTCTTCGGCATCGGCGATGACTGGGAACTGTCTTTCGGCCAGTCTGAGCTGACATTCAACCTGCCAGCCGCACCGATCGAGGTCGAGTACAGCGAAGAAATGGACGGCGATGATATCGAGGGCGAGATATCCTGGGAGCCGGGAGATGACCTCGGTGAATGCTCCGACGGCATGGAGCTGCTGCCGATGGCGCCGGAAGACGTGCCGGTTGCAGTGTGGGAGGTCGTGATGGAACCGGATGTCGACGGCATCGTTGGAACCTACAAGTATGTCGTTCGTATTCCTGGCAATGCTGAGGAGCTCGAGGTCGAGGTACCCGATGACTACCTGGAAACGTTGCCGGATAACACCCCGATGAAGATCGAGGTTGGCGCGATCGGTTTCGATGACAATGCGACATTCACCGAAACAGACGAAATCTGCGTGAACGAAACTGAAGAAAACGGTTGTGGTTTCGATGAGGAAGAAGAATAGCCTCCTGATCGCCATCCCCCTCGGAGTAGGGCTTCTCGTGTTTGGCAGCCTTAGCTTCGAACCGCCGGGCGCTGTAAAGCGCCCGGCACCCTCGTTTTCGTTATTCGTAAACGATCAGCCGGTTGCCATCGACCGGGAAGTCGGCGTCAAAGACGTCCTGGTGACGATAGAGTTTGAACCTGCAAAGGCGCTGTTCCTGGAAACGGTCGTTCTGCAGGGCACCGTCAGTGACAAGAAAGCGGCCATTCGCGAGCTGCGGCAGATCGGGGACAGCGACTCGATCGCCGTGCTGAGCACCGCACTGGCAGATGAAGACCCGCGAGTTCGGAAAGCGGCGTTCGAAGCGCTGTCACGCATCGGCGGAGACGAGGCGCTCGCTGCCATTGCCAGTGCAACAGCGAGCAATACCCCGCAAACAAAGGCCCGCGCCGTGGAGACACTGGCAAACGCAGGTGGCTACTCCGCGGTCGATTACCTCGAGCTGGCACTGCGCGATGACGACGTGCTCGTCAGGGCTGCCGCTGTCGATGCGCTGGGCGATATTGGCGATAGCCGTTCAGTCAACATAATCAGCGCGGCACTGCGGGACCCGGACCCGGAAGTCCGGGAACGGGCAGTCGAAATGCTGGATGAGCTCAATGATGACGCGCTGTTCCACGCCCTTAATCCACCGCGTTAACGCCGGAAATCGCCGGGGCGTACAATGAAGGCAACCGATTTTTCCCGCAGCGGCCGTCTAACTGTGCGGACAGGGAGAAATGTGCCATGCCGGTGTATATGGACGACAAGAGGCTTGCCAAACAGCTACTGGCTGGCGATGCCCATGCGTTCGATAAGTTCTTCGACGAAAACTTCGCGAGATTGTATCGATTCGCGATGGCGCGCATTTCCGACGATCCGGAAGGGGCGAGGGAAGTCGTGCAAACCGTGCTGACACGTGCCGTGCAGAAGATGCACACCTACCGCGCCGAATCGGCCATGTTCACGTGGCTTTGCGCGATTTGCAGGAACGAGATATCGGACTGGCTCAGCCGCCAGGGGCGCTACCGGGATCATATAGTCCTTGTCGAGGACTTCCCGGAAGTGCAGGCGGCCGTCGACTCGTTCCAGGCGCCGGTGGCAGACAGCCCCGAACGCCACTACCAGCGCGTTGAGGCCCTGCGCCTGATCCAGGTTGCACTGGACCGTCTCCCGCCCAAATACGGGGACGTACTGGAATGGAAATATGTTGAAGGTCACTCGGTCAGGGAGATTGCGGCACGGCTGGATATCGGCACGGAAGCAACGCAATCGCTGATCGCCAGGGCGAAACGTGCGTTCGCCGACGTGTACAGCACGATGATCGATGCCCTCAACACTCACGACGGGTTGATGGAATCATGAACAAGATGAGCGACAACACGGCCATGCGCGGCAGCGATGCTGTAGAGGCATTGCTTGAAAAGGCAGCGCCCAGGCCGGCTCCGCCCGAGGGCGTGGAACACGACGTGCGCGAGGCGGTGCGGGCCGAATGGGCAACAGCAACAAAACGTCGCCGTCGCCGCCGTGTGGCCACTGGTTTGGCCGTGGCGGCAACGGTGACACTGGCGCTGGCGTTTTCACTGACGAGCTTTCGCCAGACAGGCGTCGCACCGATCGAGGTTGCATCGATCGACAGGAGTGCAGGGACGTTGCATGTGCAGAGCAGCAGCTCGGCTCCACTTGAAGTAATCGATACAAGCACGCTTGTCTCGGGACAGGTGTTGACTACCGGCGCCGATTCCGCGGCCGGGCTGACCTGGCTGAATGGCGGGTCGCTGCGCATCGCCGCCAACACGCGCATCGAGTTTGTCGCTGCTGACAAAGTATTCCTGCATTCGGGCAAAATCTACTTCGACTCCTATGGCGCCATCACAGGCAGTGGCCTGGCGATCGATTCCGCACATGGTGTCGTGTCGCACGTGGGCACGCAGTACATGACCGAGTCGAATGCGGCGAGCCTGATTGTCAGCGTGCGTGAAGGTGAAGTTGCCATCGAAGGCACGTACCACAACCAGGCAGTGTTTGAGGGACAGCGGGTGCAGATGACGGGTAGCGCACAGCCCTCTGTCACCAATACGACCGGTATTGGCTCGGAGTGGGAGTGGGTGGAGACCGTCTCGCCACGGATCAGTGTCGACGGCATGACCATCTACGAGTTCCTGCACTGGGTAGGGCGCGAAACAGGCTACACCGTCCGCTTCGAGTCCGAAGCTGCAGAGACGCTGGCGAAGCGTGACCGGTTCGGCGGCGTTGTCAGTGCGGATCCGCGCACTGAACTACGATTACGAATGATGACGGTCGATCTCGAGGCAAGATTTGATGCCGAGGCTACTGCAATTGTCGTGACCGATTGATCCAGGGGATATCAATCAGAAGTGCGAATACTCCTACTGATCTTGCTGTTACCGCTCGCTGCCTGGGCGCAGGAGGATGCTGCACGTCCCTATAAAGGGCGGCCGGTCGTCGAGGTCATCGAGGAACTTCGCGGGGATGGCCTGAATCTGGCGTACAGCACGAACCTCGTTCCGGCGGACCTGGTGGTCAGCGAAGAGCCTTCACCGGGCGAACCGGCCGACATCGCGAAGCAGATCCTGCGCCCGCACGGACTGACGATACGCGTCGAATCCGGCGTGCATCTCGTTGTGCGTTTCGACCAGAGAGGCATGGAGCCGGGCAGCATCCTGCTGATCATCACATCGAACGTGGACAACCAGCCGCTGAACCAGGCAGTCGTCCTGGTCGACCCGGAACTGCCGGACTCGAGTCGCGTGCAGCCCGGCATCTTCGAGTATGCAGAGGTGCCGCCGGGTCGGTATCGGATCAGCATCGAAATGGAAGGATATGACCCGGCACGACGCGTTATCGATGTCTGGCCTGGCGAGCAGAACGTCAGGCACGTCGGCCTCGACAAGGCGAAGCGCGAAATCGAAACGGTTGCCGTTTCGGCCAGCCGCTACGAGATCCTGCGCGAGGTCGGGGCGTCGCGCTTCGTTCTCGACCAGCGCACGATCCAGAATATGCCCGACCTGGGAGAGGACCCGATCAGGGTCATACAGCGCCTGCCAGGTGCTGCCGCCAGCGGCGCCTCGGCGAAAACGCATTTCCGGGGCGGCGAAGCGAGCGAGATCGGTATCATGCTGAACGGACAGCGCCTGTTTGACCCGTTCCACATCCGCGACTACCAGAGTATCTTCAGCACCGTCGATTCGCGCGCCATCGAAGGGGTCGAAGTCTATACAGGCGGTTTCCCGGTACAGTTCGGCAACCGCATGAGTGGCATGGTGCTCATGGAATCGCTCGAGGCACTGCGACCGCGTCATACCGAAATTGGCGTGAGCGTATTCAACACGTCGTTGCTTACTGCCGGAAACGAAGCAGACCGCAGCTGGGTGTTCTCGGCACGGCGCGGCAACCTGGATCTCGTCATCGATCCCATGTTCGGCTCTCCGTCCTACTATGACGTTTTCGCTGACTACGCGTGGGATATCTCCCCGAATACGACTGTTTCTGTTAACGCCCTGTATGCCGACGATCGTGTCGAGTTGATCCTGGAGACGGATCCGGCAGAGCTGGAGCGGGTCGTCAGCAACACCGGGAATGCGCAGTTCTGGGTGACACTCGACAACCGCTGGTCCGATGAGCTGTCGAGCAGGACCGTGCTGTCGGCCGTGTCCTTCGATAACCGCCGCAACGGCTCGTTGAACGATGAGGCGAAAATTGTCGCGACGGTCTCCGATGACCGCGACATTCGCCAGTACGGCGTCCGGCAGGACTTTGGGTACACGAGATCGGACGAACACCTGGTCCAGTGGGGGTTGCATGTGAAGTACGCGGAGGCCGACTACGTGTACGCGAATACAGCCGAATACTATGGCCTCCCGGCCTTGTACATCGACCAGGAACAGTCGACGAACCTGTCGCTGTCCGCATCACCGCACGGTTCGTCCTACGCGCTGTACTTTTCCGACCGCTGGAAGATTTCGGACCACTCGATCGTCGAGTGGGGCCTGCGATGGGACGACCAGACCTATACCGATGATTCGTCGGACGCGCAGCTGAGCCCGCGACTGAGCTACATGCGCGCACTGGGCGAACGCACGGAAATGCGCCTGTCCTGGGGGCGCTACCACCAGTCACAGGAGATCAACGAGCTGCAAATCGAGGACGGCATCGACAATTTCTGGCCGGCGCAGCGTGCCGACCACCTGATCGCCGGCATACGCCATACGTTCAACAACAAGCTGTCGCTGCGGGTAGAGCTGTTTACCAAGGATATCCGCGACGTCAGGCCGAGATTCGAGAACCTCTACGACCCGCTCGCACTGATTCCCGAGGTGGCACCCGACCGCGTGCGCCTGGACCCGAGCAGCGCGCGGTCCGAGGGCCTCGAGATCTCGCTCGACCGCTCCGACGGGCCACTCACCTGGTGGGCGACCTATGTGCTGTCCGAGGCCAGGGACCGAATCGACAATCGCGATGAACTTCGCAGCTGGGACCAGACTCATGCAGTACAGGGTGGCCTCAGCTGGAGCAACCAGAAATGGGACGTATCGCTGGCAGGCAGTGTGCACACAGGCTGGCCGCTGACCGAGCTTTACCTCGTCGAAGACGGCGTCGATGAAGACGGTGAGATCGTTTACGTCGCCGTTCCAGGGCCGCGCAATGTCGGCAGGCATGACACGTTTGCCAGTCTCGACTTTCGCGTCAGCCGCAAGTGGAAATTGCGTCACGGCTCATTCATGGCATTTCTCGAGGTATCGAATCTCACCAACCGCAGCAACCCCTGTTGCCTGGATTTCGATTTCGAGGAAGACGAGGACACGGGCGAGGAAGTCTTCGAAAGAGGGCTGGACTACTGGATGCCGCTGTTGCCCGCAATTGGCGTTCTCTGGGAGTTTTGAGCAGGCGCCGGCCGCGCGTCATTGCGATAGGTTTACCCTCGATTTTTTGCCCATAATACGGGCATGAGCCGAAACCCCCGCTATGACATCCTGTTCGAGCCGGTTCAAATCGGCCCGGTGACGGCGCCAAACCGGTTTTATGCGACGCCGCATGCGATTGGTGCCGGTAACCAGATGCCGAATACGCGCGCCGGTATTCGCGAAGTTCGTGCTGAAGGCGAATGGGGCGTCGTCAACACGGGCTACTGTTCGATTCACCCGAGTTCTGACGATTCGCCGTTGACGAATGGCCGCCTCTGGGACGACGAGGATATCAGGACGCATGCGCCCATGGTCGATGCCGTGCATCGTCATGGATCCCTCGCCGGTGTCGAACTCTGGCACGGCGGCGCGGGCACCGGAAATCGCATGACGCGCGAAACGCCTGTGTCGGTCTCTGGCGTTTCTTATGATCTTTCTTACCCGGGCTGGATCAGCCTGACGCGCTCGCGGCCAATGGACAAACAGGACATCCGCGACCTGCGCCAATGGCACGTGGATGCGGCGAAACGCGCCAGGTCGGCGGGCTTCGACATTATCTACACCTATACGGGCATGAGTTTCGGTCCCTATCAATTCCTGCTGCCGTGGTTGAACAAGCGTACGGACGAATATGGAGGTAGCCTCGAGAACCGCATACGCCTGACACGCGAGATTCTCGAAGATATGAAAGCAGCAGTCGGCGATAGCTGTGCCGTCGCGCTGCGCTTCAGTACCGAAGACCTGCTGAAGCTGCCGAGCGACAACTACGAGTCGGAAGCGCATGAAGTCATCTCGTTGCTATCGGACCTGCCCGACCTTTGGGACGTGAAGTCCGCCGAGTGGACAGTTGAGACCGCTTCGGCGAGGTTTGCCGACTCGGGCGCGCAGGAACCGATCAACAGCTTCGTCAAACCGCTGACAGGAAAACCAGTCGTTGGCGTAGGGCGCTTCACGTCGCCCGACGAGATGGTCAGCCAGGTCAAGCGCGGCGTGCTGGACCTGGTTGGCGCGGCGCGCCCGACGATCGCCGACCCTTTCCTTCCCAGGAAGATCAATGAGGGCCGCGAGGATGAGATCAGGGAGTGCATTGGCTGCAATATCTGCGTGTCTGCTTATCACGACGCGGTTCCGGTGCGTTGCACGCAGAACCCGACGATGGGCGAGGAATGGCGGCGCGGCTGGCACCCGGAACGCATCCCGCCGGGTGACTCGTCACAAAGTGTGCTTGTTGTCGGCGCCGGGCCTGCAGGACTCGAATGTGCGCTGGCGCTTGGACGGCGCGGCTTCGCGGTAACCCTGGCAGAGGCGCGGCAGCAACTTGGCGGCCGCGTCACGATCGAATCAGGACTTCCCGGACTTTCGACGTGGGCGCGGGTTCGCGACTACCGCGTCAACCTGCTGCAGGCAATGGGCAATGTCGACGTCTACCGCGGCAGCGAGTTGTCTGCCCGGGATGTCGTCGACTTCGGTTGCGACCATGTGGTGATTGCCACGGGCGCACTCTGGACCACGGAACTGCTGAGCCCTTCGCGCTACCCGGTTCCGGGGATCCAGGACAACAATGTGCTGACGCCTGACGATGTATTTGCCGGTGCCGAGATCGCCGATACCGTCGTCATATATGACTTTGACCATTACTACATGGGTAGTTGCCTTGCGGAAATGCTGCGCAGACAGGGCAAGGATGTGACGATCGTGACGCCCGCTGCTGCCGTTTCCGCCTGGACGTTCATGAACAACGAGTCGGTCTACATACGCGAACGCATGTTCGAGCTGGGCGTCGAGCTGCAACTCGAGCAACTCGTGACAGACTTCGCTGATGGCCGGGTCGGGACACGCAGCATTTACAAAGCCGGACCTTCGCAAGAGCTCAGGTGCGGTTCATTGATCGTTGTCGGCAATCGTATCGGCAACGACGCGTTGTATCGCGAGCTCAGAGACAGCGGTGATATCCACTCAGTTCGATCAATCGGCGACTGCCGCGCGCCGGGCGCCATCGTGCATGCGGTTTACGGCGGGCACGAGTGTGCGCGGACGATCGATTCCAGTGACACCAGCCCGCCATTCCTGAGGGAGCGCCCGGCATGACTGAATTTGAAGAACTCACAAAGAGGCTCTACACGTTGATATCGTCGCCTTCGGATGCACGCGACTGGGAAGCGGAAAGGTCGTTGTACCACCCGCGCGCAACAATGGTCCGCACCGGGCTCGACGACAATGGCGCGCCATTCGCGCTCGTCATGAGCTACGACGAGTACATTGCCAATGCAACCAGGCTGCTCGACGGCGTCGAGTTTCGCGAGGTCGAACTTCGCCAGGAAGTGACGGAGTTCGGCAATGTTGCGCAGCTCACCAGCGTCTACGAGTTCACGTTCCAGGGCAGACACAGGCAGGACTCGGGACGTGGCGTCAATTTCTTCAATCTCATCAACGAGGGCGACGGCTGGAAGATCATGAGCATCGTGTGGGATAACGAACGCGATGGTGTTTCGCTCGCCGATACAGGATTGCTCGGATCGTAAGAATCCTGTCAGCTCAGTGACCGGGCCAGTGCTTTGTAATCCTTGGTTGGCAAGTCGCAAGTAGTTCCAGCGCAGCGATAAGCCACCGTTTCGCCGTCGACGGCAACCCGCTCCATCAGCAACCCTGGCAATTCCTCGTCGCGGCCAATCGCAAACACCATCCTGGATGGTAAGTAGATTCGGTTGAGGCTGTCACACCATTCGCTGACTTCGTCGTCGCCACGAATAATGATGAACTCGGGAGGCCGCAGGTATTCCTCGAGGGCCGTGATCAGCGTGACGTGGCCGTGCGGATACTCATCCATCGCCTGCCAGGCCGCACGCAAGGCCTTTTCTGCAGCTTCGATATAACGATGCTCGCCGACCAGGTGACCCAGCCGCTGAAGGGCAAATGCCGCAACGCCGTTGCCCGACGGCACAGCTTCGTCGGCCAGCGGTTTCGGCCGGTGCATCAGTGACTCGTGATCGTTTGCAGTGAAATAGAAGCCACCGGCATCCTTGTCTTCGAAATGTTCCAGCAGGAGGTCAGCGAGTTCGATGGCGAATTGCAGGTGCGCGGTTTCCCAGCGCGACTGCAGCAACTCGAGAATTGCATCGAGCAGGAACGCATGATCATCGAGATATGCGGGGAAGCGCGCACGACTTTCCTTGTAGCTGGCGAACAGCCGGCCATCGACGATGAGCTTGTCACGGACAAAATCGGTTGCAGCCACGGCTGCATCGACAAGCTCGTCGCGCTGCAGCACACGCCCGGCGATCGCCATGCCGCGAATCGCCAGCGCATTCCATGACGTCAGTTGCTTGTCATCCCGCCCGGGCGGCACCCGCTTGTTGCGCTCGGCGAGCAAGATCTCGTGCGCCTCGTCGATGAGCCGGTTCGGGTCGTCAACAGCTTCACGCACCGTGAGGTGCCACTTGCCTTCGAAGTTGGCTTCCTTGTCGAGTCCGAAACGCCGCGAGTACAGTTCAAATTGTTCGTCACCCAGTAACGCCGAAACTTCTTCAGGCGTCCAGACGTAGAACTTGCCTTCCTCGCCCTCGGAATCAGCGTCGTACGCAGCATAAAAGCCCCCCTCGGGCGACCGCATGTCGGCCAGCATCCAATCGGCAGTAAGGTTTGCCGTTTTGGCGAACAGCTCTTCGCCCGTCGCAAGGTGCGCCAGCGAGTATGTCGCGAGCAGGGCTCCGTTGTCATACAGCATTTTTTCGAAATGCGGTATCTGCCAGTAACGGTCGACCGAGTAGCGGCAGAACCCGCCACCGACATGATCGAAGATGCCGCCGTCAGCCATGCGCGTCAGCGTCAGCGACGCCATGAACAGCGCATCGACGTCGGGTTCTTCGTCATTCGCTGTCTGCCGCCACGCGCGCAACAGCCACTCGATCGTGCCCGGGTGCGGAAACTTGGGCGCGCCGCCATGCCCGCCATAGTCGTAGTCAAAACTGTCAGTCAGCAGCTTGCGCAGCTTGCCGATCGGCTCGTCATTCAGTGAGAGGCCATCGGGCGCTGTCTCGGGAATCAGTCTGTCCAGCACGTCGTTGAGGCGCTCGCCCTGGTCGCGGATGGCGTCTCCCTGCTCGTTGTAATAATCCGATACCTTTTGCAGCAGTTCCCCGAAGGAGGGCATGCCGTAACGGGCTTCGTTCGGGAAATAGGTGCCACCGAAGAACGGCCGCTGGTCATCGGGGCTCAGGAACATCGTCAATGGCCAGCCGCCGCCTCGTTGCGTCAGCAGCTGGTGTGCGGTCTGGTAAATTTTGTCCACATCCGGACGTTCCTCACGGTCGACCTTTATGTTCACAAACAGGTCGTTCATGAGCTCGGCCGTTTTATCGTCCTCGAATGACTCGTGCGCCATGACGTGGCACCAGTGACAGGCCGAATAGCCGATGGACAGCAACACGGGCTTGCCGGTCTGACGAGCGAGCTCGAATGCTTCTTCTCCCCACGGGTACCAGTCCACCGGGTTGTCGGCGTGCTGTAGCAGGTAGGGGCTGGTTTCTCTAGCGAGTCTGTTAGGCATGGTTTGCTATGATACCCGCCATGATCGTCTACCCCGATATCGACCCGGTCATTTTCTCGATCGGCGCGGTCAAAATTCGCTGGTACGGCCTGATGTACGTCATCGGTTTTCTCATGGCGTGGTGGCTGGCGCGCAAGCGCGCGACCGTGGCACATTCACCGATCAAGGGCAAGGACCAGGCCGACGACCTGATCTTCTACGCTATGCTCGGCGTCATCCTGGGCGGCCGCATCGGCCACGCGTTGTTCTACAGCTCGACAAGTTTTGCCGACGACCCGCTGTACCTGTTCAAGATCTGGGAAGGCGGAATGTCCTTCCACGGCGGCTTGCTCGGCGTGATGTTCGCGATGTGGCTGTACGGGCGCAAGCTCAAGTTGACGATGTGGCAAGTTACTGATTTCATGGCGCCTTTCGTGCCGCTTGGCCTCGGCTTCGGGCGCATTGGCAACTTCATCAACGGCGAACTCTGGGGCAAGCCGACCGACGTGCCATGGGGTGTCCTGTTCCAGGGCCAGGTGCTGCACCCGTCGCAGCTCTACGAAGCGATCCTCGAGGGCTTCGTCCTGTTTGCGATCCTGTGGTGGTTCACGGCCAGGCCCCGGCCGTACATGGCTGTTTCCGGGCTGTTCCTGGTGCTATACGGCTCGTTCCGATTCCTGATCGAGTTCGTCCGCGTGCCTGATGCCCACATCGGCTACCTGGCCGCCGACTGGGTCACGATGGGCCAGGTGCTGAGTGCGCCGATGGTCATCATCGGTGCTACGATGCTGGTCATGGCCTACGGTCGAAAAAACAAGGAGGCAGCTGCCTGACATGCGTCAATACCTGGACCTGATGCGCGACGTGCGCGACCACGGCACCAAGAAGGAAGACCGGACCGGCACCGGCACGCTGAGCAAGTTTGGCCACCAGATGCGCTTCGACCTCAGCGAAGGTTTCCCGGTTGTAACGACGAAGAAATTGCACCTGCGCTCGATCATCTACGAACTCCTCTGGTTCCTGCGCGGCGACAGCAACATCAAGTACCTCAAGGACAATGGCGTATCCATCTGGGACGAGTGGGCCGACGAGAATGGCGACCTCGGTCCTATCTATGGCGTACAGTGGCGTAGCTGGCCGACACCTGACGGCGGCCATATCGACCAGATCGAGCAGATCATCGAGCAGATCAGGAACAATCCCGATTCTCGACGCATCATCCTGAGTGCGTGGAATGTCGCCGAGGTTGAGAACATGGCGCTGCCGCCGTGCCATTGTTTCTTCCAGTTCTGGGTAGCCGACGGCAAGTTGTCGTGCCAGTTGTATCAGCGCAGCTGCGACATCTTTCTCGGCGTACCGTTCAATATCGCGTCGTACTCGTTACTGACGCACATGCTGGCGCAGCAGACCGATCTCAATGTCGGTGACTTCGTGTGGACGGGAGGCGATTGCCACCTGTACCTGAACCATCTCGAGCAGGCCGACGAGCAATTGCAACGTGAGCCTTTGCCATTGCCGCGACTCGCCATCAAACGCCGGCCGCCGAGCATCTTCGACTATGAGTTCGAGGATTTCGAGATTCTCAACTACGAAGCGCACCCGCACATCAAGGCTGCGGTGGCTGTTTAAGACCTTCCTGTGGGAACGGCTTTAGCCGCGACAGAAAATCATGATTAGTTTGATAGTCGCGGCAGCCACAAACAACGTCATAGGTAACCAGGGCGACCTTCCATGGCGTCTGTCGGCGGACCTCAGGCGTTTCAAGAAACT
This sequence comes from Woeseiaceae bacterium, assembly GCA_037386905.1. Lineage (GTDB taxonomy): Bacteria > Pseudomonadota > Gammaproteobacteria > Steroidobacterales > Woeseiaceae > UBA1847. Next base: position 17,500 of record JARRLQ010000008.1, on the reverse strand, counting down.
CACGATGGGCAAGCCGATTGTCATGGGGCGCAAGACCTGGGAATCGATCGGTCGGCCGCTGCCCGGCAGGCATAATATTGTTGTCACACGACAGGGTGACTACGCTGCGCAGGGCTGCACTGTCGTTTCATCGGTCGAGGCTGCCATTGATGCTGCCGGAGATGCGGATGAGATCATGATCATAGGCGGCAGCTATATCTACGATGCGTTCATGGCAAAAGCGGATCGAATCTACATGACGCGCGTCCATGCCGATGTCGATGGCGATACCTGGTTTCCCGAATTGCCGGAATCCGAGTGGATTCAAGAGGTTGCTGGTGAGCACGCAGCAGACGCCGATAACGCCCATCCGTGCACATTTCTAAATATTACGAAAAGAGTTCAGTCGTGAAATACCTGGTTCAACTGATATTGCTGACGACAGTGTTATTGGCCTCGCCTGCCAGTTCGCAACAAGCCGACGATGCGCCCTCGCAGGATGCCATGGCAAGAATCGATGCCTTGCTCGAGGAAATCGAGAGACAGGAAGAGGATATCGAAGTTCTTGCCGCGCGGGCGTCGAGAAGGGAAGGTGTTGCCGCCGAGTTGTTGATGTCGCGGCGAGACCGTGTCTGGGCGGCGATGCTCGCTAATACGGCGACGGTGGCGCGGGAACTCATAAAGCGACGCGATGCCGGCGAGGACGTCTCGGCATACTGGGATCCGATGGTCGCGGATCTCGAGCAACTCCCCGAGGAAATGCGGGCGATGCTGGAGCGCGTTCGTGAACAGGTCGTGTTTCCCGACGGTGATCTGCCGACCAGCGAGTTCGTGATCGCCGACCAGGAGCTCTTCAGGGAAGTTGCAGCCCAGCAGCGCCTGCTCAGCGCGATGATCGATTACGTCGAGATTGCCGACGAATTTGGCCTGGATGTGAGCGCTGAACGTGAATTCGTGGAAACCGAGTTGGCGGAGCATGCGGCAAATGCGTCCGTGTTCCTCGCCTTGGCACAGGATGCGTTGGACGCATTGCAGGCAGCCTCGGCCACGCTGCCGGGCAATACTGAAATCACCGACCGGTTGAATGCGACAAACGCGAGAATTCGCCTGTCGGCCGGTGCGCTGCAGGGGGCCGTTGCATTGCTGGATCGGCTTGATCTGCAGACACGCCTGTATCGCCAGCAGTTGTTAACCGCCACGGGTGAGATTACGGCGGATGTCCTGGACGTCGGGTTGGTTGCCAGCCTTGTTTCCGAATGGAGCAGGGCGGCGATCGGCTACACCAGGGCAAACGGACCTCAACTGCTGTTTCGCACGTTGTTCATAGTGGTCATCCTGTTTGCGTTCTGGCAGCTGGGCAAGCTGCTGCAGCGGTTGCTGGAGAAGGCGCTCAGTTCGTCGCGTGTCACGATTTCGACGCTGTTGCAGAAGATGATCGTGTCGACAGCGCGAAATCTCGTCTTCGCAATCGGCTTCATGCTGGCAATTTCACAGCTGGGCGTTTCCCTGGGGCCGCTGCTTGCCGGCCTCGGTATCGCCGGCTTCATCATCGGCTTTGCATTGCAGGACACGCTGTCGAACTTCGCGTCCGGCGTCATGATCCTGTTCTATCGGCCATTCGACGTCGGCGACTACGTCGAGGCAGGCGGTGTCACTGGGAAGGTCAGTCACATGAGCCTCGTCAACACGACGTTCATGACGCTCGATAACCAGCGCCTGATCGTGCCGAACAACATGATCTGGCAAACGGTAATTACCAACGTCACGGCGCAGCACGTGCGGCGTGTCGATTTGATGTTCGGGGTTTCCTACAGCGACGATCTCGACAAGGTCGAGCAGTTGCTACACGACATCGTTGCCGAGCATGAGGCGGTCCTGAGCGAGCCCGAGCCGATGATAAAGCTGCACGAGCTCGCTGATTCGTCGGTCAACTTTATCGTCCGGCCCTGGGTGAAAACCGAGGACTACTGGGACACCTACTGGGCGATTACAAAGGCCGTGAAAAAACGTTTCGATGCAGAAGGGATTTCCATTCCCTTCCCGCAACGGGACGTGCACGTCATCGAGTCGCCTGGTTAGCAGGCTCTGCCGGGGCCGTGCCGCCCGCGACATACGGATAGAGTGCAAAGTACCTGGGCACGCCCGCCAGCACGCGTTCCCTGAGGTTGTCGGCGTCCTGCTGCGAAATGCGGGCCTTGCCGACCGCTTCCCAGACGAGCTGGTCCTTCTCGTTGTCGATGATGTCGATATTGAACGTGCCTTCGGTGTACTGCGAGACTTGCGTCTCGGTGCCCCAGCCGTAGCCGCGCCAGGGATCGTAATAGCCGGCTCGGTAACCGTAGTAGCCGTAGCCGGGAGGCGGACCTGACGGTACTTCACGAATCTTGGTCTTTTCCTGCAGGATCGCATTGAAGTTGACCCAGATATCCGGGTCGTCGGCCATCTTGTAACCGCGATTGCTCATTTCTATCTCGATAGCCTCTTTCACGTACTGCGTGAAAAGGCTCTCGTACTCGCCGCGATCAGGGCCGGCATCTTCGATGAAATTCCAGGTGTAGTAGTTACTGAAGTCGGCATTCGGGTCGACATTCGAGCGAATGTTGCTTGTCGAACATCCGCTGGCCAGCAGCGTCACGACGGCCAGGGCGAGTATTCTCGAGAAGATTCGTTTGGTCATGGTTTCCTCCAGGTGGGCTGCAATTCTACCAAGCACCCCGCTCCCACGAAAAGCAGATGCAGCGCATGAAGTGTCGTATCCTTGGCACATGAGCGACATCGTCGACCAGGTTGGAAAAATCGTTGGTTCGCGCGCGATTACGCGTGGTGATCAGCTGGCCGACCGTGCCGTGTCCTACTGGGACTCGTCGCCTACCCGGGCGCTCTGCCTTGTGCGGCCGGAGTCGACGGAGCAGTTGAGCGCGATCATGCGCACCTGTCATGAACATGACCAGAGCGTTGTCGTCCAGGGCGGGCTTACCGGGACTGTCGAAGGTGCCAAGTCGACATCGGACGATGTCATCATTTCTCTCGAGCGCATGAACATTGTCGAGTCAATCGACGAGATGGACGGCGTCGCGGTCATCCAGGCCGGTGCAATCCTGCAGTCGGTCCAGGAGCAGCTCGCCGACAAGGGGTTTCTCTTCCCGCTGGATTTCGGCGCGCGTGGTTCTGCGACGATTGGCGGGGCTACCGCCACCAATGCGGGCGGCCTCAACGTCCTGCGCTACGGCATGATGCGCAATCTCGTGCTCGGACTCGAAGCGGTCCTGTCTGACGGCACGGTCATCTCATCGATGAACACGATGCTCAAGAACAACACGGGCTATGATCTCAAGCAATTGTTCATCGGCAGCGAGGGAACGCTGGGTATCGTGACGCGCGTCGTCGTGAAACTCTATCCGCTGACATCGAGCCGACAGACAGTCATGATGGCGATGAACTCGTTTGACGCGGTTGCGCGCGTGCTGCACTCAATGCGCACAGAACTCGCAGGTACGCTCAGCGCCTACGAAGTAATGTGGAACAACTACTATCATGAGTTGACGGCCCAGGGCCGGCACAAGCCACCGCTGGATCGCAGCTACTCGTACTATGTCCTGGCAGAAGCGGAAGGCTCGGACACAGAAGCGGATGCCGAGCGATTCGAACAAGTGCTGGAGAAGGCGCTCGAGTGCGGCGACGTTGTTGATGCGGTGCTTCCGAAGTCCGAGGCCGAGAGGGACAGCTTTTGGGCGATTCGCGAGCAGTTTGAAGCAGTTCAGCCGGCTTATTTGTATGACGTGTCCATGCCCATTCGCGCCATGAGCACTTATGTCGAAAAGCTCGAGGCCGGGTTGCGCGCTTGGCGACCCGACGCAAGCTGCAACGTCTTCGGTCACATTGCTGACGGCAACCTGCATATTTTCGTCAAGCCCTACGATGCCGGCATCCACCACGACGCGAGCGATCGCATCGTCTACGGATGCCTTGACGGGCTTGCCGGGTCGGTTTCCGCCGAGCACGGAATCGGTATCGAGAAGAAGCAGTGGCTTGGCCAGACGCGTTCCGCGGCCGAGATCGACATGATGCGCGGCCTGAAAAAGATGCTCGATCCGAAAAACCTGCTCAACCCGGGTAAGGTTGTCTAGAGTCGTTCGAACCTGGCCGTAAAATGACGCAGGTACTGCGGCGCTTCCCTGATCCTCATGCCGCGAATCTTGTCGCGGCGCTCCCACACGAGGCCAATCGCTTCGAGCACGTAGTCCATATGGCTTTGCGTGTAGACGCGACGCGGGATTGCGAGCCGTAGCAACTCGAGGCGCGCCGCCTGCTCTTCGCCGCAGTGCGGGTCGAGCCCGAACATGACCGAGCCGATCTCGACGCCGCGGATGCCGCCCTCGATATACAGCTCGACCGCCAGCGCCTGTCCCGGGTACTGCAGCGGTTCAATATGCGGCAGGAAGCGTCCGGCATCGAGGTAGACGGCGTGCCCGCCTGCCGGCGCCACGACCGGGATGCCGGCTTCGACGAGGTGATTGACAACATACCTTGTCGAGTCGAGTCGGTAGTCGAGGTAGTTTTCGTCAAGGATCTCGCACAAGCCGATTGCGATCGCATCGAGGTCACGTCCGGCCAGGCCGCCGTAGGTCGGGAAGCCTTCGGTCAGTATCAGGATATTGCGCTCGCGATGTGCCAGCTCGGCGTCATTGGTGCACAGGAATCCGCCGATGTTCGCAAACGCGTCTTTCTTCGCGGACATCGTGCAGCCGTCTGCGTAGCTGAAAATCTCGCGGGCTATTTCCAGTGTCGACTTGTCTGCAAAGCCCGGCTCACGGCGCTTGATGAAATGCGCGTTTTCGGCAAAGCGGCAGGCATCGATATAGAACGGAATACCTGCCTCGCGTGCGATACGGCTGATTTCCCTGATGTTGGCCATCGACACGGGCTGGCCGCCGCCCGAGTTGTTTGTAATCGTGACCATGATCAGCGGGATCTTGTCCTTGCCGTGCTCGGCGACGACTTTCTCGAGCGCCTCGATGTCCATGTTGCCCTTGAACGGGTAATCCGAGTCGAGGTCACTGGCCTCGGGGCAGGGCAGGTCCAGCGCTTCGCCGCCGTTGTACTCGATATTGGCGCGTGTCGTATCGAAATGCGTGTTGTTTGGCACAATCATTCCAGCACGCACCATGACGCCGAACAGGATGTGCTCTGCAGCGCGGCCCTGGTGTGTCGGAATCACCTGTTCGAATCCGAAAATGCTCTTCACGGCGTCGCGGAAGCGGTACCAGCTGCGCGCGCCGGCATAGGACTCGTCGCCGCGCATCATGGCGCCCCAGGCCTCCGCCGACATCGCGCTCGTGCCCGAGTCGGTCAGAAGGTCGATGATGACATCCTCTGCCGCCAGCAGGAACGGATTCAGGTGCGCCTTCGCAATCAACGCCTCGCGCTCCTCGCGCGTCGTGAGCTTTATCGGCTCGACCATCTTGATGCGAAACGGTTCGATAATCGTTTTCATACCGAACTCCGTCAGTCGATTTGCGCGAAACGCGCCTGGAAGAAGCGCAGCACTTCCGGTTCATAGGTAAACCGCAGGCCCTTGACCTCCTTGCGGCGTTCCATGACCTCCTCGACAGCGCCGACGGTCACATCCATGTGCGCCTGCGTGTAGACGCGCCGTGGGATCGTCAGCCGGACGAGTTCGAGCTTCGGTTTGTAGTTTTCGCCCGTCTCCTTGTTACGTCCTGCCGAAACGATGCCACGCTCCATCGACCGTACACCCGACTCGACGTACAAGGCAGCGGCGAGCGCCTGCGCAGGGAAGTGCTCCTGTGGGATGTCAGGCAGCATCTTCGTCGCGTTCAGAAATACGGCGTGGCCACCGATCGGGTTCACGATCGGTATGCCCGCCTCGCGCAGTTTGCGGCCGAGGTATTGCACCTGGCCAACGCGCGCATGGATGTGGTCATCCTGCACGCTCTCGGTGATGCCGATCGCAAGCGCTTCCATATCGCGCCCGGCCATGCCGCCGTATGTGTGCAGGCCCTCGTACACTACGACCAGACCGCAGGCTTTCTCGTAGAATTTCGCGTCGTTCATCGCGAGGAAGCCGCCGATATTGACCATGGCGTCTTTCTTGGCCGACATTGTTGCCGCGTCAGTCAGCGAACAGATCTCGTAGACGATGTCCTTGATGGACGTGTCGCGATAGCCTTCTTCGCGGCGCTGTATGAAGTGTGCATTCTCGGCAACGCGCGTCATGTCGTGAACGATCAGGATGCCGTGCTTGTCGCACCAGTCCCGCACGAGCTTGAGGTTGGCCATCGAGATTGGCTGGCCGCCCGCCATGTTGACGCAAGTTGCAATGCACACGTACGGAATCCGGTCCGCGCCAACTTCGTCAACCAGAGCGTCGAGCTTGCTGATGTCGACGTTGCCCTTGAACGGGTGCTCCGATTCGGCGTCGTGAGCTTCGTCGATGATGACATCGACGAATGTGCCGCCAGCCAGTTCCTGGTGAAGACGCGTGGTCGTGAAGTACATGTTGCCGGGCACATAGTCGCCCTGCTTTATCAGGCATTGGCTAAGGATGTTCTCCGCGCCACGGCCCTGGTGGCAGGGTACCGTGTACTTGTAGCTGTAAAACTCCTCGACCGTATCCCGGAGCCTGTAAAAGTTGCGGCTACCGGCATAGGCTTCGTCGCCCAACATCAGGCCGGACCACTGTCGGTCGCTCATCGCGCCCGTACCCGAGTCGGTCAACAGGTCGATGTATACATCTTCGGATTTCAGCAGGAACGTGTTGTAGCCTGCTTCGCGCATGGCCGTGAGACGGTCTTCGCGGCTGGTCATCTTGATCAGCTCGACCATCTTGATCTTGTAAGGTTCGGCCCAGTTATGTGTCGTCATAACTCCACCTCGCGTAGTGATCAGGGTGGCATTTCATCCCTTGCTGCCAGATGGGCGGCAAGTGGCCGTGCAGAAATAGTAGAGGCGGCGCGCATCTGCACCAATACGGGAAAATACTGTGGCTTATGCCTGGCCCGGAACCTGGTAAACGCGGACGACCTTGCGGTCGAGTCTCACAGCCGTGAGCTGCCGGCCCCAGACACAACCGGTATCGAGGCTGATGTAGTCGGGCAATACGACCAGGCCGAGCGCAGACCAGTGGCCGAACACAATTCGTGTGCCGCGCCACTCGGCGCCTTCGATGTCAAACCAGGGCACGAGGTTCCTGCGCGCCCGAAACGGCGAACCGCTGTGCGCGAAATTCAGGCGACCCTTGGTCGTGATCATGCGCATGCGCGTCAGGCAATTGACGATGAAGCGCAGGCGATCATTGCCCTTGAGTTTTCCTGACCAAGATCGTGGGCTATTGCCATACATTGCGCCAAGAAACTTCTTGTGGCTGCCGCCCTGCAGGGCCTGTTCGACTTCTGCGGCACGTGCCAGTGTCTTCTTGACCGACCACTGGGGGTGCGTGCCGGCGTGCACCATCATTGTATTGATCGACTTGTCGTAGTGCGCAAGCGGCCGATGCCGCAACCAGTCGATGAGCTCCTCTCTGTCGCTGGCATTGAGCGTCTTTTGCAGGGTGCGAAATCGATTGCTGGCCTGCTTTCTGCCGGTCGCAAGCGCAAGCAGGTGCAGGTCGTGATTGCCGAGCACGGTAATCGCCGACTCTCCCAGCGACTTCACGAAGCGCAGCGTCTTGAGTGACTTCGGGCCGCGATTGACGAGGTCGCCGACCAGCCAGAGCTTGTCTTTGTCCGGATCAAAATCGATGGCATCGAGCAGCTCGCGAAACGGATCGTAGCATCCCTGCAAATCCCCGATTGCGTAGATGGCCATGCTGGAAGCGATTAGCTAGTGGAGTACGCCCGGTACCGCGAGCGTGAACGGAGCGATTGGTGCATCGAAGTTCACACCGTTGTCGGCCTCCATGCGATACAGCCCCTGCATGGCGCCAACGGGTGTCTCGAGAACGGCACCTGAGGAATAACGAAACTCGTCTCCGGGGTTCAGGTATGGCTGTTCGCCAACGACACCGTCACCGCTGACTTCCTGCACTTTGCCGTTGGCATCGGTGATGATCCAGTGGCGGCTGATAAGGCGGGCAGGGACATCACCGTTGTTGGTGATCGTGATCGTATACGCGAACACGTAACGGTCAGACGCCGGCTCCGATTGCTCGTCGACGTAGTCGGTGACTACCTGAATTCCGATTTCGCAGCGTGTGTCATCCATGCCGCTATTCTAGCGCATTCGCGAGTCGGACATAGCTGTCGATCGATATGGCTTCGGGACGAAGGCCCGGATCGATGCCGGCAAATTCGAGTGTTTCCTCGTCGACGATCTTTCGTAACGAATTTCGAATGGTCTTGCGCCGCTGGCTGAAAGCCTGCGCAACGAGGTGGGCGAAGCGCTCCTCGTTATCGATGCCGTAAGTCCCGGCAGGCAATGGAACGAGCCGCACGACAGCCGATGTGACGGCGGGGGGCGGGTCGAACGCTGACCGGTCCACGTCGAACAGTGCTTCCACATCGAAATGACAGCCGAGCATGATGGTCAGGCGACCATACGTCCTGCCGCCGGGTTCCGCCGCCATGCGATCGACGACTTCTTTTTGCAGCATGAAGTGCATGTCGATAATGCTGTCGCGAAATTGCAGCAAGTGGAACAGCAATGGTGTCGAAATGTTGTAAGGCAGGTTGCCGACAATGCGCAGCGAGTTACCGATCGTGCCGAAATCAAACTCCAGTGCGTCTGCCTCGTGAATAGTGACATTGTCAGCATCCGCGTATTGCCTGCGCATGCGCGCCGCAAGGTCACGGTCGAGCTCTACCGCGTGCAGCGATCCCGCCGCATTGGCCAGTGACTGTGTCAGTGCACCCTGGCCCGGACCGATCTCGACGATCGTGTCATCCTTCCCCGGTCCTATCGCATTGATAATGGCTGCGATGACACCCGGGTCAACGAGGAAGTGTTGCCCGAAACGCTTCCGGGGACGGTGTTTGCTCATGACTGCGCCAGTTCTGCCGCGAGCTTCACTGCCTGCAGCAGGCTACCGTTGTCCGCCTTGCCGGTACCCGCGAGGTCCAGGGCGGTGCCGTGATCGACCGAGGTACGAATGATCGGCAGTCCGAGCGTGACGTTGACGCCATGACCGAAGCCCGCGTACTTGAGCACAGGCAGGCCCTGGTCGTGATACATCGCGAGCACCGCATCCTTGTGGCCGGCGGCCGGTGTGAACGCCGTGTCGGCGGGTAACGGACCGCGAACGTTGTGGCCCTGGCGTACAAGGTCCCTGACAACGGGTGCGATGATTTCTTCGTCTTCCGTGCCGAGGTGACCGCCTTCGCCGGCATGCGGATTCAGGCCGCAGACGACAACTTCAGGATTCTCGAAACCGAACTTCGAGTGCAGGTCGTGCAGCAGCACAAGCAACACGTCATGCAACCGGTCCCTCGTCAGGTAGTCGGGCACCTCGCGCAGTGGCAAATGCGTGCTGGCGAGCGCGACGCGAAGCTCGCCTGCGACGAGCAACATGACCGGCAGGGGCGTGTCCGTCAGCTCGGCGAGGAGTTCGGTATGTCCACTGAACGGGATGCCGGCGTCGTTGATGACGCCTTTGTGCAGCGGTGCCGTCACGAGGCCGGCGTAGTGCCCATCCACGCAAGCTGCCACAGCGCGTTTCAGTCCATTGAGTACTGCCGCCGCGTTGTCGGGATTGAGTCGGCCACACTCGACGGACGCAGGATAAGTTTCCGCAATGACCAGCAGCTCGCCGGGCGCGGCCTCGACCTCGGCGCCGGTCTCGATTTCGGTAATTGTCGTGCCAATGCCTGTCAGTTCAGCTCGGCTGCGCAATACGCCCGGGTCGGCAATGACGACAATCCCACAGGGTAGCGACTCGTGAGCGAGGGTCAGGCACAACTCGGGGCCGATGCCGGCCGGTTCGCCTGCGGTAATGACGAGCTTTTTCGTCACATACGTTTTTCGACGAAGGCCTGGTCGCGGAGACGCTGCGCCCAGAGCTGCGTTTCCTCTTCCATCTTGCTGTTGATGATGCGGTTACGACAGTTCGCTTCCTTGAGGTCCTCGGTATTGTCATAAACGCGCCGGTCCATGACCTCGACGATATGCCAGCCATAGCGGCTGCGGAACGGCTCGGACACTTCTCCAGTTTGCAGGCTGTCGACAACCTCGGTGAATTCGGGCACGAACGTGTCGCCTGATGCCCAGGGCATTTCGCCGCCTTCATTCGCAGACCCGGGGTCGTCGGACAACAGCTTGGCCTGTTCGCCAAAATCTACCTCGCCGGACCTGATCTTCTCGAGAGCATCCTCGAGGCGTTGCCTGGCCGTGGCGTCATCGACAATCTCGTTTGGCGTGATGAGTATGTGGCGGACAAGTACCTGGTCGATCTGGCTGCGCTGGATAGAGCTGCGCATCTCGTTGACCCTGACGATGTGATAACTGCTGGCACTGCGGAACGGCGCCGAAAACTCGCCGGGCTCGAGTGAGATGACCACATCAGTGTAAATAGTCGGCAATTCGGCACCTTTCATCCAGCCGAGCGCGCCGCCTTCCAGTGCTGTGCCTGCGTTCGAGTAGCGGATCGCCATCTCGCTGAAGTTGGCGCCATCCTGCAACTGTTGGTAGATGTCTTCGACCTTGGCCTGGATCTCCGAAACTTCACTGGCGCTTGCCGATTCCGGTATCGAGACAAGGATGTGAGACAGGTTGTAATCGGAGTTGACGGCAACGCTGCCTTCGAGGTCTGCGATGCAGTGTTCGATTTCGCGTGGCGACACCTGGATGCGACGGCCGACATCGATCCGACGTAACTCGCCGAGAATCATCTCGTCGCGGAACTCGCGGCGAAACACGGCATAGTCAATGCCATCCTGCGCGAGCAGCGCTGGCATATCCTCGAAGCGCACGCCATTCTCCTGGGCAACCTGGTTAATGGCCGCGTTGAGTTGCTGGTCGGAGACCTGCAGGCCGATACGCTCGGCGCGCTGCAGCTGAATCTCCTTCAGAATCAGGTTTTCGAGCAGTTGCTCGCGAAGAATGTCCGGCGGCGGCAGCTGCATGGGTGGATCGGTCTGCGTCGCGCGCGCGATGATGGTCTCGGTCTGCTCGCGCAGCTGGCTCTTGAGAACCACGCCTTCGTTGACGATGGCCGCCACGCCGTCGAGAAACTCGCCCGTTTCGGAAAGCTCTTCGCTGATGGCCACAGGTGCGACCGACAACATGGCTATTGCGCACGTGATTGCGCGTAACATTTTGTTTTTAAACACTATTTCTTACCGGAGATCCGCAGAGTAGCCAAGAATACCACGTTCCAACATTTTGTCAGCCGCGGTCCCGACACTCGATAAGCCTTTCAATATCAGTTGCAGACCGATCGAGGAATCGCGAGTTCCGTCGCGAGTGGAGATGTGGCGCCGCGACACGAGGCGCAGGCCCCAGCAGCAGCTCTCGTACTCGAGGCCGAGGAACTCTTCGAGGGCTTCTTCGTCGCGGAACGAATACTTGTAACGACCGACTACGTTCCACTGCGAAGCGAGAGGCCACGACCACGAAACGTCACCCTGTTCGAGGGAGTCGCGGCGGAAACGGTAGGACAGGTTGAAGACCTTGTTGGCAGCAGGACGGTATTGCAGCCGCGCTTGTGACTGCGTCGTACCGCGGGCCTGCGTTCCCCACTGGTGGCCGACGTCGAAATTGAGGTTTTGCGACAGGCCAAAACGGAGTTCGGCAATGTAATCGGACGATTCATCAATGAACACGGGCTCGTCCGGCAGCGTGATGCCGCTCGCGCTGAGGTACCGGGTCTGTCCGATCGTCGCGGTGACGAGTTCACGCCCCGACGATATGTCGAGGATCCGCGACGTCATGCCAACGCTGACCTGGTCCGTGTCGGCGATACGGTCAACACCGAGATATCGATTCTTCCGGTACAGCGACACGAGGTTCAGGTCTGGCGTAATCGTATCGAAGACGGGCAGGTCTCCCTGCTCACGATATGGAACATGCACATACAGCATGCGCGGCTCGAGCGTCATGACGCGATCGGACACGTTGCCACCAATTTCACGCTCGAGCACCATGCCAACGTCGAGGCTGCCAATCGGTACCGTGCGCCGCGGGTCCGTAGTCTGGCCGGGCAGCGTGTTATCGAGATCGTATTGCGTGTGATCGACGGTGACCGCGGGGGTAACGAACCAGCCCCGGCTGCGCGAGATAGGAATTTCCAGGCTCGGTGCCACGTTAAGCCGCCAACCTGTGACGCGGCGCGGGTCGGCAGGATCTATTTCGTCCGCGTCGCGATCGAAGTTGACGAGTTCACCCTCCACGCCGAAGCGCATACCGAGCCATGCGTCGGGCCAGTAGCCCTGGACGATGACTTGCGGCAATCGCTGGTAGGGTTCGTCGGCAGGCAGAATTGCCTCGTCGATCGTCTGGAAGTCCTGCACCTGCCCAAAGAAAGACAGGTTGTCGGTGTGGTAATCGAAACTGATTGCGCGATTGAGGTGCGTGATACTCGAGATACTGAGGCTGCCGCCAAGGTCTTCGAAATACTGGCTGTCGGATACTTCGCGGAAGTCTACAAGGTTGCGCCAGCCGTTCCTGAATATCGTGCGATGTTCGATGTCGACCATTGTTCGCGTGTCGTTGAACAACGTGTCGCTGCCGAGGTATTCGGCATCCAGCTTGCCGTTCATCGTCTCGGTCAGGTATCGGAACTGCGCGCCGATTTGCAAACCGCGGTCGGTCAATAATCGCGGTGTAAACGTCGCGTCGTAGTTGGGCGCGATATTCCAGTAGAGCGGCACGCGGATCTCGTTGCCACTGCGACCACCGGTGCCGATCTCGGGTGTCAGCATGCCTGACTTGCGCGCATCCGATATCGGGAATGAAAGGTATGGCGAGTAAAGTATCGGCACACCCTGGAAACGCAGGCTGACACCGCGTGCCGTGCCGACGCCGCTGCGCGTGTCGAGGTCGATATCACGCGCACGAATGATCCAGTCATTCGAACCCGGCGGGCAGGTCGTATAGCTGACACCGTCGAGTTCGAGGCGGCCGGCCTGGTTGATTTCCAGCGCCTCGGCCGCACCGCGCGCGTTGTTGGCCGCCATCGTGAAGTTTGCGCCCTCGAAACGTATGCGACCCAGCCCGTAAGAAAACTCGGCGCTGCTGGACTGCACCGTGGAATTCGGGTCTTCGTAGCGCACGCTGCCTTCGAGCAGCAACGACTGGTTCGTCGGTTCGTATACCGCCGAGTCGGCGCCGGCAAGCCTGTCGCCCTGGCGCAGAAGAACCCCGCCCGTCATTGATGCGCTCGGCTCATGGCCAAACTGTGCCACGAGTTCGCCAACTTCGAAGATAATGGCTTCGGTGTGTTACCTTCGCATAGATTTGCAGGTGCTTCAACGCGTTACGAGGTTTTACCATTAGCAAAGTGGCGACAGAAAACGACACTCGGCTGGCGGATTTGACCGCCTGGATTCGCAACATCGACGGCCTTGCCAACGCGGACCCGCACCCGGCGTCGGGGGATGCGAGTTTCCGCCGCTATTTTCGCGTGCACTCCGAGAAGGCGAGCTACATTGCCATGGATGCACCGCCGCCCCAGGAGGACAGCAAGCCATTCATCCAGGTGGCCGGTTACCTCGAGTCGATGCAACTCAAAGCGCCCCGCGTCCTCGAAGCCAACCTCGACGACGGCTTCCTGTTGTTGACCGATCTCGGCACGACGCAGTACCTCGAGTTGCTGCGGGAGGATCGATCATCGGCTGATAAATTATACGATACGGCACTGCGTGCATTGCTCATCATGCAGAGTCGCGGCGAGGCATTTCAGACGCACCTGCCGACTTATGATGGAGACTTTCTTCGCGTCGAGCTCGCGCTTTTCCATGACTGGTTGTGCAACACGCATCTCGGCATCGAGTTCAGCGCCAGCGACGAGGCAAAGTGGCAAACACTGTGCGACCTGCTCGTGAGCAATGCGCTCGATCAACCCCAGGTGTTCGTGCATCGCGACTATCACTCGCGCAACCTGATGGCGTGCGACGACGGTCCGGGCATCCTGGATTTCCAGGATGCGATGGAAGGGGCGATCACCTACGACCTCGTGTCCCTGCTGAAGGACTGCTATATCAAGTGGGACGACGATCAGATCGCGGGCTGGGTAGAACAGTTTCGGGAAGATGCGCAGAGCCTCGGGCTGCACGCATTGTCGGCAGATGAGTTCACACGGCACTTTGACCTTATGGGGGTGCAGCGCCACCTCAAGGCTGCCGGTATTTTTGCAAGGCTCAACCATCGTGACGGCAAACCCGGATACCTGCTCGACGTGCCACGCACGCTGAGCTACATCGTGGACCTGGGACAGAGGTATGAAGAACTCGGCTTTCTCGTGAAGCTGATCAACGATCGCGTCCTGCCGGGCATGGAACAGGCATGATCGCAATGATTCTCGCGGCCGGTCGCGGCGAGCGGCTGAGGCCGTTAACCGACTCCACACCCAAGGCGCTCGTCGAAGTGCATGGTGAGCCATTGCTCGAGCGGCACCTGCGCTCATTGAGCGATGGAGGCATCGATACCGTCGTCATCAATCTCGGCTGGCTCGGCCTGCAGATTCTCGAATACACAGGCTCGGGCGAGCGTTTCGGCCTGAACGTCATCTACAGCAACGAGGGTGACAACATACTGGAAACCGGCGGCGGCATTCATCGCGCCTTGCCGATGCTCGGCAGCGAACCGTTTCTCGTTGTCAATGCCGATATCTTCACGGACATGCCGGTGCCCGAGATCGCGCTCGGTGATGACGACCTGGCTCACCTCGTACTCGTGCCGGTTCCGGATGACAAGGACGGCGGCGACTTTGCCCTGGATGGCGACCGTATACGCAATTCAGGTGCAACGATGTACACGTTTAGCGGCGTGTCGATGTACCGTCCCGAGTTTTTCGCCGGCTGCGAGCCGGGCCGGTTTTCCGTTGTGCCCATGCTGCGCGCGGCGGCTGCAGACGGTCGCGTCAGCGGCAGTGTTTACGAAGGACTTTGGAGAGATGTCGGCACGCCCGACAGGCTCGCCGAGCTGAACGCCTGATCCAGCTTGAGGTGCCGCAACAAGTGCGGCAACAGCTTGTCTCGCACCATTGCAAGATCATTGTCGGCGCCAAGCCGGGCCAGGTCAGTCAGCTCCAGGCCCTGGAACCCGCAGGGATTGATTCGCGAAAACGGCTCGAGATCGATATCGACGTTGAGCGCCATGCCATGGAAACTCGCGCCACGGCGGATGCGCAGGCCAACGCTCGCGAGTTTGACGCCATCGACGTATACGCCCGGCGCATCGCAGCGGCTTGCCGCTTCGACGTCATAGTCCGCGGCAAGATCGACGACACTTTGTTCCAGCGCCGTTACAAGGTCGCGCACGCCGAGGCCGGCACGACGCAGGTCGATCAGCGGGTAAATCATGAGCTGGCCCGGGCCGTGCCATGTCACCTGGCCGCCACGATCGATCTGTATAACCGGAATGTCCCCGGGCGCCAGCAGGTGCTCGGGCTTCGTGTTGAGCCCGAGTGTGAATACGCTTTCGTGTTCGCAAAACCAGATCTCGTCCGGCGTCGCATCGTTGCGCGTGTTGGTGAAGTCCTGCATCGCCCGCCAGACAGGCTCGTAGACCTGCCGGCCAAGCTCGCGGATGACGAGATCGCTCATAACGCCATCAGGACATCTTCATGGGACGATACATCGCGGTAGATGTCGTCGAGCTGCTCCTGGCTCATTGCGATGACCGTTATCGTGATCGATACAAAGTTGCCCTTGCGGCTCAGTGCTTCCCGGATCGCTTCGTCGGCAATCGGCCCGACATGTCGCTCGACGAGCATGCGCGCCGTCGCACGGAATTCCTCCGAATCGCGCCCCATCACCTTGATCGGGAACGGTGTCGGAAACTTGATGACGGAATCTTCGCCCATTATTCGAACCAGAGGCTGACGCTGTCTACGGTGCGCTGCCAGAACGAACCACTCGGGTTGTCCGCCAGCGCGCGCAGTGGCTCGTTGACCAGCACGTCGCCATTGAGGCTGATTGTCATCTCGCCCAGCGGCTGTCCCTGGGCGACCGGCGCCTCAATGATGGCCGGGATGTTGTGTACTGACTGCAGGGAATCGTAAGCACCTCGGTGTACCGTTATATAAAGGTCTTCCAGTACACCGAGCGGCGTGTATTCATTCGCTGACTTCCAGACGCGCGTGTTCGCGATCTCCTCACCCGCCTTGTACAGCAGCCGCGTCTCGAAGAATCGGAATGCGTAATTCAGCAACGCCTGGCTGCCGTCGACACGTGCCCTGGCGCTCGATGTGCCGAGCACGACCGAGACAACGCGCATGCCATCGCGCTCGGCGGACGACACGAGACAATAGCCAGCAGCTTCCGTGTGGCCGGTTTTCATGCCGTCAACGGAATCGTCACGCCATAACAGGTTGTTACGGTTCGGCTGCTTGATGTCGTTATAAGTAAACTCTTTCACCGAATACCACTTGTAGTACTCGGGGAACTCGCTGATGATCGCGCGCGCCAGCGTCGCAAGATCGCGTGCGGTCGAGTAGTGATCGTCATCGGGAAGGCCCGTCGAATTCTTGAAGTTGCTCGACAGCATGCCGAGCGCCTGTGCGTACTGGTTCATCATTTCGGCAAACACGGATTCGGTGCCGGCAACGTGTTCAGCCAGCGCGATACTGGCGTCGTTGCCGGATTGCACAATCATGCCAAGCAACAGGTCTCCAACAGACACGCGCGTTCCGACTTCGATAAACATGCGCGAGCCTTCGGCACGCCATGCCTTCTCACTCACCGTTACTTCATCGCTTAGCTGGATCTGTCCTTCTTTGAGCGACTTGAACACGACGTACGCCGTCATCATCTTGGTCAGGCTGGCAGGTGCGACAGCCTTGTCAGGCTCGAGCGAGGCAAGTTCATAGCCGGTCTTGCCGTCAATGAGGAAGTAACTCGTTGCACCGATAACCGGTGGGGCGGGCAACGGGCGGACGTCTGCAGCAGTCGCGCTGACAGCGAAAAGCAGCGCAAATAGCGCTAAAACACGGTATTTCATGGACTCTCGGGGGTTAAAAGCCTGGGCGCGTATTCTACAGAGTTTTTTACGGGCTAAGGAATACCTCGATCAGGTCGCTCGTGAGCGGGCCAATATCGGCCGATGATGTGTTCGTGATCACGGCGATGACCAGGCCTTCATCGGGAAAAATGCGAAAGTTCGTCGTGCCGCCGACCGAGCCGCCGCTGTGGCGGATGACTCGGCGGCCCCTGTCGTCGGCCTGTGTGCACGCCGCGACACCGAGGAGCAGGCCGGTGAGAACAGAACCCGAAAGCCTGGTATGCGCATGATTGTCCCCTGGTCGACTGGCCCAGTGGAAAAACTCGTCAACGAGCCGCCACCTCCCCGATATTTTCACTGACGCTCATCGCCGCGAGGCAAATAGCAGGATTTCCAATCTCCGGTTTGC
>JARRLQ010000007.1:0-81943 GCA_037386905.1 Woeseiaceae bacterium | reverse complement strand
TCGCAATCAGTTCCAGGGGATCGACCGTGTTGCCCTTGTTCTTGGACATCTTCGCGCCGTCCTTGAGCACCATTCCCTGCGTCATCAGGTTGGTGAACGGCTCCGAGACATCGGTCAGCCCCTCGTCACGCATGACACGCTGGAAGAAGCGTGAATACATCAGGTGCAGGATGGCGTGTTCGATGCCGCCCGTGTATTGATCGACGGGGGTCCAGTAGGCAGCACGCGCGTCGAGCATCACGTCGTCCGCATCCGGGCACGCGTATCGCGCGAAATACCAGGACGACTCGACAAACGTGTCGAACGTATCGGTTTCGCGCCGCGCATCCTTGCCGCACTTCGGACACGACACGTTGACGAACTCCGGCATGTCCTTGAGTGGCGAACCGTGGCCTGTGAACTCGACATCTTCCGGCAACACCACGGGCAGGTCTTCCTCGGGGACCGGCACAGCGTCGCAATCGTCGCAGTAAATGATCGGAATCGGCGCGCCCCAGTATCGCTGTCGCGACACACCCCAGTCGCGCAGACGGTAGTTGATCGTGCGGCGACCGCGACCATTGTCTTCGAACCAGTCGGCAATTGCGTTGAATGCGTCCTCGTAACCCAGGCCGTTGTAGTCGCCTGAATTTACGGTCACGCCCTTGTCGATGTAGACGGCCGCGTCGATATCGATTTCGGTGCCGTCTTCCGGCGCGATGACCTGCTTGATGGGCAGACCGTGCTTCTTTGCAAACTCCCAGTCCCGCTCATCGTGTCCGGGCACGGCCATGACGGCACCAGTGCCGTAACTCATGAGTACGAAGTTGGCCACCCACAACGGCACTTCCTCACCTGTCAGCGGGTGTATGACATTGATACCCAGTGCCATGCCCTTCTTTTCCATCGTTTCGAGCGTGGCTTCGGCGGCATCCATCTTCTTGCACTCTTCGATGAACGCTGCGATTTCAGGATTGTCCTTCGCGGCTTTCTCGGCCAGCGGGTGCTCGGCCGCGACAGCCATGTACGTGACGCCAAACAGCGTATCCGGACGTGTTGTAAACACAGTCAGTGGCTCTTCCTCGCCCGCCACGTCGAACGTCAGTTCCACACCCTCCGAGCGCCCGATCCAGTTGCGCTGCATCGTCTTGACCGATTCGGGCCAGCCCGGCATGCGGTCGAGTTCCTCGAGCATCTCGTCGGCATAAGCCGTGATCTTCATGAACCACTGTGGAATCTCGCGCCGCTCGACGAGCGCATCCGAACGCCAGCCGCGCCCGTCGATCACCTGTTCGTTCGCGAGTACCGTCTGGTCGACAGGGTCCCAGTTGACGATCGAGTTCTTGCGGTACACGAGTCCTTTGTCGAACATTTTCGTGAACAGCCACTGCTCCCAGCGGTAGTAGTTCGGGTCGCAGGTCGCGATTTCGCGTGACCAGTCATAGGCGTAGCCCAGGCGGTCCATCTGCGCACGCATGTCCTTGATATTGGCGTAGGTCCATTTCGCGGGCGGCACGTTGTTCTTGATCGCTGCGTTTTCGGCCGGCATGCCGAAGGCGTCCCAGCCCATCGGCTGCAATACATGCCTGCCCTGCATGCGCTGGTACCGTGCGATAACGTCACTGATCGTCAGTACGCGAACGTGTCCCATATGGAGCTTGCCGCTCGGGTACGGGAACATCGTGAGGCAGTAAAACTTTTCCTTGTCGGTGTCTTCACCGACTTCGAAACAACGCGACTCGGTCCAGTAGCGCTGGGCGTCGAGCTCGATTGTTTCGGGGTGATACGAAGTGCTCATCGGTACTTCTTTCTTGCAGGTGGTCGAAACCCGCAAGCGTACAGCAACGAGCGGCAGAGCGCAGCAGCGATGCGGTGTTCAGAGGTTGGCGCGGGAACGCAGCCAGAACAGACCGAGCACGATGGTACTCAGCATCAGAACCAGCCAGTTACCGGTCACCGAATACGGCGTACTGCCCTGCATCGGCTGCACGTCGCGAGTCATGATGACCGGAACAAACTGGTCGCCTAACTCGTGCACCTTGCCCTTCGGGCCGATGAAAGCGCTGATTCCCGTGTTGGTCGCACGGATCGTATGGCGGCCAGCTTCGAGTGAGCGCATGCGCGCTATCTGCAGGTGCTGATGCGGCGCTATCGAATCGCCAAACCAGGCATCGTTGCTTACGTTGACCAGGATTGCGGCATCGGGCAACGCATACAGTTGCTCGGCGCCATAAGCATCTTCGTAACAAATGGCCACAGACAGTCTTACGCCGCCGAGCGTCTCCAGCAGCGGTTGCACGTCGTCGCCGGCTGACAGGTCACGATTCGGCAGGCTCATCATGCGCATCCATTCGCGCACGCTTGCCGGGACGGGAAAGTATTCGCCAAAAGGTACCAGGTGCCGCTTTCGATACGTTTGCCGTTTGCTGGCATCGACCGCGAAGATGGCGTTGTACACGAGCGGCTCGATAGTGCGCTCAGTCTGGCGCTCGAGGATACCGAAGAGAATCGTCTGCCCGGTCACCCGGGCGTCAGCTTCCAGCGCCTGGATATAACCTTCGACGCGGTCGGACACTGCCGGGATTGCAACTTCAGGCCAGACAACAAGGTCGCTGTCGGCAACCTTGCGGGTCTCTGCCTGGTAGTAGTTGAGGGTCGGGCGAAACTGCTCGGGCAGCCATTTGCGGTCCTGCGATATACCGCCCTGGATAATCGTGGCCGTCAGCGGCTCGCCAGCGGGTCTTGTCCAGTCGACGTTCTTGAGTACCGCGCCGAGTAGCCCTGGCAGCAGGACCAGCGAAATCGCGACGATCTGCTGGCGACCGCGCCGCATGAGGGCAACGAGAATCGCAGCACCGCTCAGAACCACCAGCGTCGATACGCCATAGACGCCGACAACCGGTGCCCAACCGGCCAAAGCCGAATCGACCTGGCTATAGCCGAGCGCCATCCACGGGAAACCTGTAAACAACCAGCCGCGCGCCCATTCAACGACCACCCAGGCCGCGGGCGCCACGAGCAACAGGTACCATGGCTCGCCGCCGGCAAGGCGGCTGATAAGCCAGCCCGTTATCCAGAAGTACATGGACATGATCAGCACGAGGCTGATCATCAGGAACAGTGCGATCCAGACGGGTGCGCCGCCGAACACGACGACAGATATGTAGATCCAGTAGGTGCCCGTCAGGAACAGGCCAAAACCGAACCAGAAACCGTGTTTCGCCGAGTCGCGCGGCGAGTTCGTGAGGCAGACATACAGGAACGGCAGCATTACGATCGGCACGATCAGCGACCAGCCGAACGGCGCGAACGCGAACGTGGTCAGGCACCCGAGGACAAAAAATACAAGCTGGCTGATGCGGGGCTGGTCTGCCGGCAACAGCAGAAGAGTCGTCGGGCGCGGCACGGCTCAGGCGCTTCTTTGCACTTGCAGTGAATCGATGCGGCGCTTGTCGGCCTTGACGACGGCAAAACGGAAGCCGCCGAACTGCACAACCTCCCCGCGCCGCGGCAACCGTCCGAGTTCATGCATGACGAGGCCTCCGATCGTGTCGTATTCCTCGTCGCCGAGTTCGCACTCGAAGAACTCATTGAAGTCCTCGATACGCGTCAGGGCGCGAACAGCGTAGCTCGGTTTGCCATTCCTTTCGCCATCCGCACGAATGAAAGCCACTTCCTCGCGATCGTGCTCGTCGTCGATGTCGCCGACAATCTCCTCGAGCACGTCCTCGATCGTCAGCAGACCGGCGACGCCGCCATACTCATCAACAACGATCGCCATGTGATTGTGGCTGTCACGAAATTCCTTGAGCAATGCGTTGAGGCGCTTGGACTCGGGTATGACCGAAACGGGACGCAGCAGTTTTCGCAGCGGTACCTCTTCCGGCGATTCGCTGCCGAAGTAGCGCAGCAGGTCCTTGGCAAGCAGGACGCCGAGCACTTCATCGCGATCCTCACCGATAACCGGGAAGCGTGAGTGTCCGGACTGGATGATCGTCGAGAGTATTTCTTCGAAATCCTGGTCGATATCGATGACCACCATATGAGAGCGCGGCACCATGACATCGCGAACCTGAGTCTCGGATACCTCGAGCACGCCGGACAGCATGCTTTTCTCCTCGGCATCGAGATCGGACTCGGACTGTTCTATGAATTCTTGAATTTCTTCGCGGCTCCAGGGATCACCCTTGACGGCACGCACGATGCGCGCAATCAGACTGGTGCCTCCTGTGCCGCTCGTACTTGGCGGTTTGTCGTTCATTGACCTGGTCGAATGGCCCTCCAAAAGGGCCTCATATTGTAGCAGCTTGCCATAATCACCCCGCGTAGGGGTCCGTCACATTTTGGGAGGCCAGTATCTGGGTCTCGAGGCCCTCCATTTCAACGGCTTCGGCCTCGTTTTCGTGGTCAAAACCGAGCAAATGCAGCGTTCCGTGCACGATCATGTGGGCCCAATGGTCAGCGAGCGCCTTGCCCTGCTCGGCGGCTTCGGCCGCAACGATCGAGGCGCAGACGACTACATCCCCCAACAGCACAGCTTCCTCGGCCGGCAGCCCGTCGATATCGCCGGCAGGAAACGACAGCACATTGGTGGGCTTGTCCTTGTCCCGGTAGAGCCGGTTCAACGTGCGGATTTCGTCTGCATCGACAACGCGCACCGCAACGTCGACGTCGCCGGCCGGCGGGCGGCCTGACCGTTCGATGGTTGCAGTGATCCAGTCTTGAATGTTGCCAGGTGCGGGTATGTCCGGATCGTCGCAGGCTACCTGGACGTCAGCTGTCACTACCACCGCTGTCGTCCGATTCGTAGGCCTCTACGATACGTTGCACGAGCGGGTGGCGCACGACGTCCTTGGGTGAGAAGAACGTGAAGGCGATGTCGTCGACGTCCTCGAGGATACGCATGGCGTTTTTCAGGCCGGACTCCTGCCGGTTGGGCAGGTCGATCTGCGTCACGTCCCCGGTCACGACGGCACGGGAACCGAAGCCGATACGCGTCAGGAACATTTTCATCTGTTCACTGCTCGTGTTCTGCGCCTCATCCAGAATGACGAAAGACTCGTTGAGAGAACGGCCGCGCATGAACGCGAGCGGCGCAATCTCGATAACGTTACGCTCGATGAGCCTCGTGACACGCTCCGCCCCCATCATGTCGTAAAGCGCGTCGTACATCGGCCGCAGGTACGGGTCGACCTTCTGCGACATGTCACCGGGCAGGAAACCGAGTCGCTCGCCGGCTTCGACAGCCGGGCGGACAAGCACGATTCGGCGCACGTGCTCGTTCTCGAGTGCATCGATCGCACAGGCGACCGCAAGGTAGGTCTTGCCGGTTCCGGCTGGCCCGATGCCGAACGCGAGGTCGTGGTCACGAATACTCGTCATATACGCGGTCTGGTTTGCACCACGCGGACGGATCAGCTTGTGGCGTGTCTGAATCGCGACTTCGCCTGCCGCTTCCGCCAGGATGCCCGACTCCCTCGACGTGCGTTCGCCTTCATTCATAACTGATTCCTGCAACAGTATATGGACACGCTCGGGATCGAGCCGCTCCTTGTCCGTCATCTCGAACAACGATATGAGGACGTCTCCACCCACCTGGGCCGCGCCGGGTTTTCCGGTAACACGGAAACGATTGCCACGACTCGCAATTTCAACATCGAGTCTGCGTTCGATCTGGCGCAGGTGTTCATCGAACTGGCCGCAAAGGTTGGCGAGGCGGCTGTTGTCGGCGGGCTCGAGGACAACGTCCCGAGAGATCTGAATAGCGTTCAAAGTACTTGCGAGACTACCTCGCCCGCTCGCAATTGCAAAGTAATTCGTCGCCATTTACCGCACGATTCGTGCTTCAATAACAGAAAACAAGAAGCATGCATTGGGGAATGTTATGGCAACCAGGCTCCTGGCGATCTGCCTGATCGCTGCAATTGCTTGCGTACGCTTCGTTGAAGCCGCGGAACCACCACCGATCGAGGCCTACGGCAAGCTTCCCACGATTTCCAACATGGCCCTGTCGCCAAGCGGCACGCGCGTCGCATTCCGGCAAACGGACGGTAAGGACGACATGATCGTCGTACTGGACCTGAAGACAGGCAAATCGCTGGCAGGCGTCGACATCGGTGACCTCAAACCTCGCGACCTGTGGTTCGTCAGCGAGGACACGGTGTTTGCCATCGCGTCAGAAACGCTGTCGGGCGTGCATGGCCGCAGCGGCTACGAGTTGAATCGAACCTACTTCCTGGATATCCCGAGCAACAAGGCAACGCTTATTTTCCGGCACAGCGACGAGGTGTTCGACAACCAGACCGGTCTCGGCAATGTCGTCGGCCAGAGCGCCGATGGCAACGTCATATACATGCCCGCCTTTGTCACCCACGTGGGCACGACCGAACCGCGCTACAGCCTGTTTCACCTGTCCACTGATGGCAAGACGGAACGCGTTATCGGCGAGGGCTCGGACGACACCAGGGACTGGTTCGTCGACGGTGACGGCCGGCCGCTCGTCGAGGTCGAGTACAACGACGCCGCCAATCTGCTGCGTGTCCATGCGACCGTGGATGGGGAACGCCGGCTCATCTACGACGAGCGCACGAGCAATCCCGAATTGTTCCCGGTGGCGCTAAGCCAGGAGCGCGACGCATTGCTCTACAATTTCTTCGCATCCGGCTCCAATTACTCGGCGCTGCACGCAATGTCGCTCGCGGGCGGTGACATCCAGGGCCCTTACCGCGGCCTCGGCGGCGCCGACATCAGCGTGCGCCGGACCCTGGTCGACCGCAACAGGGTCGTTTTCGGCGTCGAATATGAAGGGTTCCAGCCCAGCTACAAATTTATTGATGAAGAACTCGATGCGAGAGTCGATTCGATCCAGCAAATGCTGCGCGGCACATCGTCGCGGCTGGTTGACTGGACGCCCGATTTTGAAACGTTGTTGTTCGAAGTCAGTGGCGGCTGGAGTTCGGGCGGCTACGTGATCGCCGAGGGTGGCGAGCGCCCGCGGCTCATCGCCCAGTCCCGCCCCGACATTCCGGCCGATGCCGTTGCGGCAACGAGCATTCTCGAGTACGAAGCGCGCGACGGCTTCAAGATTCCCGCATTACTGACCGCCCGAAAGGAGCTGCTCGAGGCCGGCAACATGCCGCTGGTGGTCCTGCCGCATGGTGGCCCGAGCGCCCACGATGACTTCGAGTTCAACTGGAAGGCGCAATTCCTTGCGAGCCGCGGCTACGCCGTGCTGCAGCCGCAGTTCCGCGGCTCCACAGGTTTCGGACTGCAGCACTGGAAGAGTGGCGAAGGTGAGTGGGGCGCGCGCATGTCGACCGACATCGACGACGGCGTAAAGATCCTCATCGATGAAAAGCTTGTTGACCCGCAGCGCATTTGCATTGTCGGTTCGAGCTACGGCGGATATGCGGCGCTTGCAGCCGGCGCGTTCAGTGACATCGGCTACAAATGCATCGTCTCCGTCGCCGGAGTCAGCGATGTCTACCGGATGCTGGCGGAATCCAAGTGGTCGGGTGGCGAAGACAGCGAGATGTTCCAGTACTGGCGCGAGCTCGTCGGTGCCGACGAATCCGAACTCGCGCAGCTAAAGACAATCTCGCCTGTCAACTATGCGGAGAATTTCGATGCGCCGGTGCTGCTGATTCACGGCAAGGACGACACGGTAGTGCGGATCAACCACAGCAACGTCATGGAAAAGGCGCTCAAGGACGCGGGTAAGGACGTCAGGCTCATCAAGCTGAGTGGCGAAGATCACTGGCTGTCGGGCAACGAGACGCGCCAGGCTGCCCTCGAGGCAATAGCGAAGTTCCTCGACAAAAACCTCTAGGCGGCCGCGCGATCGCCGGCAAGCCGGCCACGCAGAGAGTTCGGCAATGCCTCGGTAATGACTACGTCGACGAACTGACCGATGCACGACGGGTCTGCGTCGAAGTTCACCCATCGCATATTTTCGGTTTTGCCGGCCAACTGGCTGGAATCTTTTTTCGACGTCTTTTCAACAAGCACGCGCTGCGTCGTGCCGACCATGCCGTGGCTGATGTCGAATGCCTGCTGATTGATGCGCGCCTGCAGAATTTGCAGACGTTGCTTCTTGACGTCCATCGGCGTGTCGTCTTCCAGGCCCGCAGCTGGCGTGCCCGGACGCGCGCTGTAAATGAAACTGAAGGACTGGTCAAAACCGATCTCCGCGACGAGGTTCATCAGTTTTTCGAAGTCGTCGTCGGTCTCGCCGGGAAAGCCGACTATGAAATCGGATGACAGCGAAATGTCCGGTCGCGCCTCGCGCAGCTTGCGAATTTTTTGCTTGTACTCGAGGATCGTATGGCCGCGCTTCATCCGCGCCAGCACTCGGTCCGAGCCGTGTTGTACGGGCAGGTGCAGGTAATTGGCAAGCTTGGGCACTTCGGCATAAGCCTGGATCAGGCTGTCGGTAAACTCGACCGGGTGCGACGTCGTAAAGCGGATACGCTCGATGCTGTCGATGGCAGCGACGTAATAGATCAGTGTCGCAAGATCGGCAACCTGGCCGTCATGCATCGGCCCCCGGTAGGCATTGACGTTTTGTCCCAGCAGGTTGATCTCTCGTACACCTTGCTGTGACAGGCTGACGCACTCGGCGATGACGTCGTCGAAGGGCCGGCTGATCTCCTCGCCACGCGTGTAGGGCACGACGCAGAAGCTGCAGTACTTGCTGCAACCTTCCATGACCGACACGAATGCCGTTGGGCCTTCCGCACGCGGCTCGGGCAGGCGGTCGAATTTCTCGATCTCGGGGAACGAGACATCGACGACCGAGTTGTTCCTTGCCTGGGCGTTTTCGATGAGTTCTGGCAGGCGGTGCAAGGTCTGCGGCCCGAAGACGACATCGACGAACGGCGCGCGTTTCGTAATGCCTTCGCCTTCCTGGCTCGCGACACAGCCGCCGACACCGATCATGACGCCGGGCCTTTTGTCCTTGAGCGGACGCCAGCGACCGAGTTCGGAGAAGACTTTTTCCTGCGCCTTCTCCCGAATAGAGCACGTGTTGACGAGCAACAGGTCGGCAGAATCGGGATCGTTGGTCAGCTCGTAGCCATGAGACTCGCGCAAGACATCCGCCATCTTGTCCGAGTCGTACTCGTTCATCTGGCAGCCCATTGTCTTGATGTATAACTTCTTGCCCATGTCATCACATTGGGGTCAGAGCCCTTTGGCTATTTGATGAAGCCCATGGCCTCGAGTTTCACGAGTATACGATGCGCGGCGAGATCCGGTGTGATGTCGACCGTGTCGACGACCATCTCCGCATTCTCCGGCGTTTCGTAAGGGTCTGAAATGCCGGTGAATTCCTTGATCTTGCCGGCGCGAGCCAGGGCATACAGGCCCTTGCGGTCGCGAGACTCGCATACCTCGAGAGAAGTCGCGACGTGGATCTCGATGAAGCCCCCCACAGGTTCGATCGCTTCGCGCACGGCACGGCGCGTCGACGCATACGGCGCAATCGGCGCACAGATTGCGATGCCGCCATTCTTGGTGATCTCACTGGCAACGTAGCCGATACGGCGGATGTTGAGGTCGCGGTGCTCTTTCGAAAACCCGAGCTCGCTGGACAGGTTCTTGCGCACGATGTCGCCATCGAGAAGGCTGACCGGCCGGCCGCCCATCTCCATGAGCTTGACCATGAGCGCGTTCGCGATCGTGGACTTGCCGGAGCCGCTAAGCCCAGTGAAGAACACGGTGAAGCCCTGCTTGTGCCTTGGCGGGTGCGTACGCCGCAACTCGGCAACAACATCCGGGAACGAGAACCACTCCGGAATCTCGAGGCCTTCCTGCAGCCGGCGACGCAACTCGGTGCCAGAGATATTCAGCAGCGTATCGTCGTCACGTTTCTCGTCGATCGGGATGTACTGTGCGCGATTCTCCGCGTAGACCATGAGCTGGAATGGCACCATGGTGATGTCGAGTTCATCAGCATGTTCGACCAGCAATTCCTGGGCGTCGTAAGGACCATAGAAATCGTTGCCCTTGCTGTCCTGGCCAGGGCCCGCATGGTCGCGGCCGATGATGATGTGCGTGCAGCCGTAGTTCTTGCGAATGATGGCGTGCCACAGGGCTTCGCGCGGGCCACCCATGCGCATGGCCAGCGGCAGCAAACTCAGCATCGTGGTCTGCTCGGGATAACGTTGCAGCAATTGCTCGTAGCAACGCACGCGCGTGAAGTGATCGACGTCGCCCGGCTTGGTCATGCCGACGACCGGGTGGATGAGCAGGTTGGCTTCAACATCACGCGCTGCGCGCAGCGTCAGCTCCTGGTGCGCGCGGTGCATCGGGTTGCGAGTCTGGAACGCCACGACCTTGCGCCAGCCGAGTTTCTCGAAGCGGTCGCGAACTTCCGCCGGAGAGTCACGCAGGTGCTTGAAGTCGTAGTGCGTCGGCCGCTCGATGCCGGTCAGCTTGCCGCCGACGTATACCGGGTTACCGATGTTCTTCAGGTAATTGACGGCCGGGTGCTTGACGTCTGTCGTGCCGTAGACGGCCTTGGCCTCGGCATCGAGGTCCGGCGTCCAGATGTCACCAACCTCGAGTGTCGCGATGATCACGCCCTCGAGGTCACGCAGGGCGACGTTGTCGCCCGCCTTGATCTGTTGCGAAAAGTCTTCGCTGACGTCCAGGGTGATCGGGATCGGCCACAACACGCCGCTCGTCAGGCGCATCGTGTTGACCACAGAGTCGTAGTCATCCTTGTCGAGGAACCCCTCGAGCGGCGAAAAAGCGCCGTTCAGGAGCAGTTCGATATCACAGATCTGGCGATCGGTCAGGTCCCATGACGGATAGTCGCCGGCCGCTTCCTTGGCCGCCTCGGCCTCCGTGGCCGAGAGATAAAGGTCTTTCAGTTCGCCGCCATGCGGCTCTTTAAACGCACCCATTTTTCGTGTCCTGACGTAATAGCGCGGTGCAGGCTATCGGCAAGCCTGCCCCGCGCAACATTGAATTAGAAGTTTGGCCGATCAGAAAGGAATATCGTCGTCGAAGTCGTCAGGACCAGCTTGCGGGGGTGCGCTCGGCGGCCCCGAGTCCTGCTGGCCCGAACTCATCGGCGCAGTACCGCCGCCGCCACCACGGCCACCCAGCATCTGCATCTCGCTGGCCCTTACTTCGGTCGTCCAGCGGTCGTTGCCGTCACGGTCCTGCCACTTGCGCGTCTGCAACTTGCCTTCGATATAAACCTGCGAACCCTTGCGCAGGTACTCGGCCGCAATCTCCGCCAGGCGGTCGAACATGACGACCTTGTGCCATTCGGTCCGGTCTTTCTGTTCACCGGTCTGCTTGTCTTTCCAGCTCTCGCTCGTTGCCACCGAGAGATTCGTCACGGCGGAGCCGCTCGGCATGTAACGCGTCTCGGGATCGGCCCCGAGGTTGCCAACGAGGATAACTTTATTAATTCCGCGGGCCATATCTGGTCCCCTGTCGATAAGATTTCGTGTTGTTGTGCTCACCCGGCGGGTGAGGGACGACTATTGTAGGGCCTGATTGGCCAAATACCACCCCCATAATTTGGGGACAGTCGCTTAATATTGCACCCGGCTAACGGAAATCGGTGCCGCGAATATTAAGCGACTGTCCCCAAACTAGTGCCGAAACAGGCTTGAAGAGGCAAGCCAGATCGCGGCCAGCAGCGCACAGACGAAAAACACGTCCGTCGGCCGGCCGCTGGCGAGAAAACGCCCCCCGATCAGGCCGCCGGCGAAGGCGCCCAGGAACTGCGAGCTGGAGAACACGCCCAGCGACGCGCCGCGCAAGTTCTCGTCGGCGAGCAGTGACAGCCGTGCCGGTAACGCTGCCTCGAGAAAGGTGAAGCCGGCGAAGAAAATAACCAGCGACACAAAGACGGCAACCGTGCCGACGCTGCCGAACGCCAGCGCCAGCTGGCCTGCCAGGATCAGCGTCACGGCGATGCCGACTG
The DNA here is from genome assembly GCA_037386905.1 of Woeseiaceae bacterium. Taxonomy (GTDB): domain Bacteria; phylum Pseudomonadota; class Gammaproteobacteria; order Steroidobacterales; family Woeseiaceae; genus UBA1847. The sequence goes on along the minus strand of JARRLQ010000007.1, from coordinate 70,020 downwards.
TACTGGCCTTGCCCTGCCGCTCGTCGCTGATGATCAGCGGCACCGCTCCGCCCAGCGACACGATCAGCGCACCGACATACATCTGCCAGTGGCTCGTGACGGGCATCTCGAGGCGATTCAGCAACAGGAATGGCAAAGCGACAAACGTCGCTGTGAGGATCGCGTGCAGCAGGAACACGTAAAAATCGAGCCGTAGCAGGCCGGGCCGGAACGCCGGCAGGATATTCCAGTTCTGCGGTGTTGGCGGGTTGATGCCCGCAGGCATTGCCTTGAGCAGCAGCGCCGCCAGGATGGCAAATGCCGCACCCAGCCAAAAAAGCCCGGGCACACCGATTTGCGCCGCGATGGCCGAGCCGGCAGCCAGGGAAATGATAAAGGACAACCCGATGCCCACGCCGACGACAGCCATCGAGCGCGTGCGTACTTCCACGCGCGTTGCATCCGCCGTCAGGGCAGTCAGCGTCGCCGATATGGCGCCGGCGCCCTGCAGGAACCGCCCTGTGATGACATCCCAGATCGAATCGCCGAGCGCAGCAACGATACTGCCCAGCGCAAACACGACAAGACCGCCGGCAATGATCGGCACGCGCCCCACGCGATCGGACAGGGCACCGAGCGGAATCTGCAGCCCGGCCTGCGTCAGGCCATAGGCGCCGACGGCGAGGCCGACCAGCAAGGGCGTCTGCCCTGCGAGCGTGGACGCATAGTGGGACAGGACCGGCAGCAGCGCAAAAAGTCCGAACATCCGCAACATGGCAATGATCGCCACGAGGCTGACTGCCCGCTTCTCGTCAGGCAGCCAGGCTGCCTTCGTCTTGCCGGAATTTGTTTCCATTCGTACCAGGTTTTGCGCCGAACTCGCAGGGCGGCGTATATTAGCAGGTTGCTCGGCCTATTCTGATACCTAATGAAATTCATCGATATTCGCGGCGCCAGGACGCACAACCTCTGCAATCTCGACCTGAGCCTGCCGCGGGACAAGCTGATCGTGTTCACGGGGCTGTCCGGCTCGGGGAAGTCCTCGCTCGCCTTCGACACGATTTATGCGGAGGGGCAGCGCCGCTATGTCGAGTCGCTGTCGGCCTACGCACGCCAGTTCCTGTCGATGATGGAAAAACCGGATGTCGACCACATCGATGGCCTGTCACCGGCAATCTCGATCGAACAGAAATCGACGTCGCATAATCCGCGCTCGACAGTGGGCACGGTTACCGAGATCTACGATTACCTGCGCCTCCTGTACGCGCGCGCCGGCATCCCGCGCTGCCCGGACCACGGCACCGACCTCGAGGCGCAGACCGTGAGCCAGATGGTGGACCAGGTGCTGGCCATGCCCGAGGGCACGAAGCTCATGCTGCTCGCGCCTGTCGTCGCCGAACGCAAGGGCGAGCACGTGCAGCTGATGCAGGACCTCATGGCGCAGGGCTTCATTCGCGCTCGCATCAACGGCGAGGTCTACGAGCTCGACCAGCCGCCGTCGCTGGATTTGAGAAAAAAACACAACATCGACGCGATCGTCGACCGCTTCCGTGTCAAAGACGACATCCGGTTGCGACTGGCCGAGTCCTTCGAAACCGCACTGCGGCTCGCTGACGGCACTGCCCGCATCGCGTTCATGGACGACCCCGCGGCCGAGGAACTGGTCTTTTCCGACCGCTTCGCGTGCAATATCTGCGGCTACTCGCTGACCGAACTCGAGCCGCGCCTGTTCTCGTTCAACAATCCGACAGGCGCCTGCCCGGGTTGCGATGGCCTCGGCGTCAAGCAGTACTTCGATCCGGAACGTATCGTCGTCAACGAGGAGCTGTCGCTGGCTGGCGGGGCAATCCGCGGCTGGGACCGCAAGACGACCTACTACTACCAGATGATCCAGAGCCTCGCGGCACACTATGACTTCGACCTCGAAACGCCGTTCAACGAGCTGCCGAAGAAGCTGCAGGACATCGTGCTGTTTGGCAGCGGTGGCGAGAAGATCGAGTTCTACTACGAGAATTCGCGCGGCATGCAGGTCAAGAAGCGGCACCGCTTCGAAGGAGTCATTCCGAACCTCGAGCGCCGTTACCGCGAGACAGAATCGGGCGCGGTGCGCGAGGAACTTGCGAAGTTTCTCAACAGCCAGGCCTGCCCGGACTGCGGTGGCACACGCCTCAATCGCTCGGCGCGGCACGTGTTCATCCTGGACCATTCGCTGCCGCAGATCTCGAGCATGTCGGTCGGCCAGGCTGTCGCGTTTTTTGCGGACATGCGGCTCGAAGGCTGGCGCGCGACGATAGCCGAGAAGATCGTCAAGGAGATCGGTGACCGGCTCGGCTTCCTGTCGGACGTCGGGCTCGACTACCTGTCGCTCAGCCGCAGCGCCGAGACGCTGTCAGGCGGCGAAGCACAACGCATTCGACTCGCAAGCCAGATAGGTTCCGGCCTCGTCGGTGTCATGTACATCCTCGACGAGCCGTCGATCGGCCTGCACCAGCGTGACAACCAGCGGCTGCTCGGCACGCTGACGCACCTCAGGGATATCGGTAACACGGTCATTGTTGTCGAACACGATGAAGAAGCGATACTCGCCGCCGATCACGTCGTCGACCTCGGCCCGGGCGCCGGTGTGCACGGCGGCAAGGTGGTCGTCGCCGGGACTCCAGAGGAAGTACAGAACAGCTCGGAATCGCTGACCGGGCAATACCTGTCGGGCAAACGGCGTATCGAGATTCCCGACGATCGCGTTGCAGCGGACAAGGATCGCCAGATCACGATCGTCGGCGCGACGGGAAATAACCTGAAAGAGGTTGAAGCCTCCATCCCTGTCGGGCTCATGACCTGCGTTACAGGTGTGTCCGGTTCGGGCAAGTCGACACTCGTCAATGACACCTTGTACAAGGCCGTCGCGGACCTGCTGAACAAGAGCAACCGCAACCCTGCGCCGCACAAGGAAATACGTGGCCTCGAACTCATCGATCGGGTCATCGACATCTCGCAATCACCGATCGGCCGCACGCCACGTTCGAACCCCGCGACCTACAGTGGCCTGTTCACGCCCATTCGCGAATTGTTCGCGGGTACCCAGGAAGCGCGCTCTCTCGGTTACATGCCGGGTCGCTTCAGTTTCAATGTCAAGGGTGGTCGTTGCGAAGCGTGCCAGGGCGATGGCGTTATCAAGGTAGAGATGCACTTCCTGCCCGACGTATACGTGCCTTGCGACGTCTGCCGCGGCAAGCGCTACAACCGCGAGACGCTCGAGATTCGTTACAAGGGCAAGAATATCCACGAAGTGCTCGAGATGACTGTCGAAGACGCACTCGAGTTCTTCAGGAACGTTCCTGTCGTTGCCAAGAAGCTGCAGACGCTGATGGATGTCGGGCTGTCATACATTCATCTCGGCCAGAACGCCACGACCTTGTCGGGCGGCGAAGCGCAGCGTGTCAAGCTTGCCAAAGAGTTGTCTAAACGCGACACCGGCAACACGCTCTATATCCTCGATGAGCCGACGACCGGCCTGCACTTCCACGACATCGAGCAGTTGCTCGGCGTGCTGCACCGCTTGCGAGACCGCGGCAACACGGTTGTCGTCATCGAACACAACCTCGACGTCATCAAGACTGCCGACTGGATCATCGACCTCGGTCCTGAAGGTGGCGACGGCGGTGGCGAGATCATCGCGACGGGCACGCCGGAGAACGTTGCGGCGAACAAGAAATCCTTTACTGGTCAGTACCTTAAGCCGCTCGTCGCTGCAACGCCAAAAAAGAAACGCGCTTAACCCTTTGCGGCAAATTCCTCGGTATCGATCTCGGCCTGCGTCGGGGCCGGATAGCGCGGACCACTGACAGTGCGCTGGTTCACGAGCGCCTCCACCCGTTCGACGATGTCATCGCCGAGCTCGACATCGAGCGCGCCGAAATCCTCCTCGAGATGCTCGACCGATGTTGTGCCCGGGATGACATGCATGTTTTCGCCGTGACTTAGCACCCACGCCAGGGCGAGCTGCGCAGGCGTGCACCCGGCGTCCGCGGCAATCGCCCTGTACTCGGGTAACAGTTTTTGATTCTCGGAAAAATGTGGCTCCTGGAACCGTGGCATGCCGCGACGAATGTCCTTCTCGGCGAACGCAGCCGGGTCCTGGTCGACTGATGTCAGGAAGCCACGTGCGAGCGCGGAAAACGCGACGAACGCGATCCCTAGTTCGGCGCAGGCGTCGAGGATGGCAATTTCGACATTGCGTGACCAGGCTGAATACTCCGACTGCACCGCGGTGATCGGATGCGTAGCGTGCGCCTTGCGCAGCGTCTGTGCAGACACTTCTGACAGGCCGATCGTCCTGACCTTGCCCTCCTCGACCATGCGCGACATCTCGCCGACACTGTCTTCAATCGGAGTGACCTTGTCATAGCGATGCAGGTAATAGAGATCGATGACATCGGTTTGCAGTCGCCGCAACGAACCCTCGATGTCTTCTCGCAACTTCGCGGGGCTCGCGTCGATCGTGCGCACGCCGTTCTCACCGCGCATGCCGCACTTGCTGACCAGTACGATGCGATCGCGATGGGGCTTCAGGAACGGGCCGACGAGCTCTTCATTGCGGCCAAAGCCATACAACGCCGCACTGTCAAAATGCGTGATGCCGAGGTCGAGCGCCTTCTGCAACACGGCCTCGCCCTGCTCCTTCGATGGCGGTATGCCATAGGCATGCGACAGGTTCATGCAGCCGAGGCCGACAGCAGGGACCGACCACGGACCGAGTTTACGCTCGGGAATCACCTGCCGGCCTCAGAACTGTTGCTCGACTTCGTTCAGCACGCGGTAGCAATCGAGGACCTGGCCCACCGACGAATTCGGCTCGCGGCCTTCGGCAATGGCGGCGAAGAACTCGCGATCCTGCAGCTCGATGCCATTCATTGATACATCCACTTTCGAAACGTCGATCGGGTTTTCGTAGCCATCGACAAGATCGTCATAACGCGCGATGTAAGTACCGTTGTCACAGATGTAACGGAAGAACGTTCCGAGCGGCCCGTCGTTATTGAATGACAGCGACAGCGTGCAGATCTTGCCGCTCTCGGTCTTCATCTGGATCGACATATCCATGGCGATGCCAAGCTCGGGATGGTGCGGCCCTTCCATGCCATTGACCTCGACGATCTTCTCGCCGGCCTGGTACGCAAACAGGTCAACCGTGTGAGCAGCGTGATGCCAAAGGAGATGATCAGTCCATGAGCGTGGCTCGCCGGCGGCATTGATGTTCTTGCGGCGGAAGAAGTAGGTCTGCACGTCCATCTGCTGGATGTTCAGGTCACCCGCCTTGATCTTGTTGTGCACCCACTGGTGCGACGGGTTGAAGCGGCGGGTGTGCCCGCACATGGCGACCAGCCCGGTTTCCTTCTGCCTGGCGACAACCGCCTCCGCATCCGCCAGCGAATCCGCCAGCGGTATCTCGACCTGCACGTGCTTGCCGGCCTCCATGCACTGGATCGACTGCGCCGCATGCATCTGGGTCGGCGTCGCGAGGATGACAGCATCGACGCCGGGCTGCTCGAGTGCTTCGGCCAGGTCGGTGCATGCGTGCGGAATGCCATAGTCCTCCGCGACTTTTTGCGTCGGTTCGAGTTCACGACCAACGACCGATGCGCACTCCACGCCATCGATATTGCGGATGCCGTCGAGATGTTTTTTGCCAAAGGCGCCTGCGCCTGCCAGTACAACTTTCATTTCCTGCTCCAGGGTTTATTCCGTGTTTTCAAGAATCAGGTGGCCGATCGCCGTATTCGACGCCGGCACGTGATAGAAGCGGTGCACCGTGTTGACCTTGTCATCAAGTGCGCCTCGCATGATTAGCCACATCACCAGTTCGATAGCTTCCGAGCCGGCTTCGCGCATGTACTCGACGTGCGGCATGTTGGCCAGGTCATCGGGGTTGTCGATCAACCGGTCCAGGAAGTCGTTGTCGAAGTCTCGGTTGATCAGACCGGCGCGCGGACCCTGCAACTGGTGGCTCATGCCGCCTGTGCCCCAGATCTGCACGTTGAGGTCTTCATCAAAGCTCTCGACCGCACGACGAATCGCCTTGCCGAGATTGAAGCAGCGGCGCCCCGACGGCGGCGGGTACAAGACGACGTTGACCGGGAACGGTATGACCCGGCAGGGCCATGCTTCTGGCTGGCCGAACAACAGTGACAGCGGCACGGTCAGGCCGTGGTCGACCTCCATTTCGTTGATGATCGTCAGGTCGAAGTCTTCCTGGATAACCGACTGGCTGATGTGCCAGGCCAGGTCGGGGTGCCCAATGACCTCGGGAACCGGCCGCGGTCCCCAGCCTTCGTCGGCGATACCAAATCGCTCACCGCAACCGATGCCGAACGTCGGTATGACTTTCATGTCGAACGCGGTGGCGTGATCGTTGTAGACAAGGAAGATGACATCGGGCGCTGCTTCACGCATCCACTGCCTGGAGAACTCGTAGCCCTTGAATACGGGCGCCCAGTAATCGGTTCCTGAATTGCCGAGGTCGAGTGCCGCGCCGACAGCGGGGACGTGCGACGTCGTAACGCCTGCGGTAATTCTCGCCATCAGCCCTGCTCCTCCACGTATCGATTGCCCTCGACTGACCGACCTCCGGACAACATCATGTTGCGATACTCCTCCGGCGACATGCCGGTCATCGACGCGGCGCCAAGCTCGAACGACTTCTTGTCAGTGAAGAACAGCTTGCTGAAAAAGTACACGTTGCCGCCCAGTTCGATGACCTTGTTGTAATCACGGTCGAGCACAGCCTGCTTTTGCGCATCACTCAGCGGAAACCTGTCCAGATAGGCTTTTTCGTCCTCGCGGAAACGCTCGCGATTGTCAGCCTTCATCAGCGAATAAAAGAACTGGTTGAGATGGTATCCCTGGCGCGCCTTCGTCGAGTCGAAGACCGTCGTTCCGGGAATGTTCGTATAAGGCTTATCAAGTGCCATTAGCTGGTTTCCTCGGGCCAGTAGAGCCGCATCGGGTTGTCGACGAGCAGCTTCCGTTGCAGCGCTTCATCGACTGCAATTTTCGTAATGTAATCAACAAGTTTGCCGTCGTCGGGCATGTGTGATTTGAGATTCGGGTGTGGCCAGTCAGTGCCCCACAATACGCGATCCGGGAACGTCTCGACGACGCGCCTCGCAAACGGCACGACGTCATCGTACCCCGGCGGCCCGCTTATCGTCAGCCGGTCCGGACAGCTGACCTTTGCCCATATGTTGTCATGCTCGTCGAGCAGGCGCACAAAGAGATCGAACTCCTCACCGTTGACGTCCTTGCTGACGTCGGGACGCGCCATGTGGTCGAACACGATCGTGCCGGGCAGTGTCGTGAAGAAATCATGAAGCTCGGGCAGGTCCTGCGACTCGACGTAGATGACGAGATGCCAACCGAGAGGCTGGATACGTTCGGCGACTTCGACGAGTGTGTCATGTGGCAACACATCGACGAGTCGCTTCACAAAGCTGAAGCGAACACCGCGAATGCCCGCGGCATCGAGTTCGCGCAGTTCGTCGTCGCTGATGTCGCGGTTTACCGTCGCAACGCCGCGCGCCCGGCCGTCCGAGTGCGCGATGGCATCGACGAGTGCACGGTTGTCGGCGCCATGGCACGTCGCCTGCACGATTACGTTGCGTGCAAAACCCAGGTGATCGCGTAGCGCGAACAGCTGATCTTTCGACGCATCGCAGGAGATGATCGACATAGCGTTTTGTATCGTCGAAGTAGTGCCCTGTTTGTGGATCAATACCACGAACGGCGCCCACCATCTCCGACGCGAACAGTACGTTCTTGACGTCGATAACTTCGAACAACAGGTTGATGCCAGGCTGGTGGTAGACGCAGGTGTCGAAAAACACGTTCTTCATGACGTGCCCGGACAAGTCCGGTTGCTTGAGCATGTCGGCCAGACCGCGGTACCGACCCCAGTGATACGGCACGGCGCCGCCACCGTGAGGGATGATCAAACGCAGGTCGGGAAAATCGCCGAACAGGTCCCCCTGCACAAGTTGCATGAACGCCGTCGTGTCGGCATTGATGTAATGCGCGCCGGTCGCATGGAAACACGGATTGCAGCTGGCCGAAACATGGATCATCGCCGGCACGTCGAGTTCGCAGAGCTTCTCGTATATCGGGTACCAGTAGCGATCGGTAAGCGGCGGCGAGGTCCAGTGCCCGCCCGACGGGTCGGGCGTCAGGTTGCAGCCGACGAACCCCAGTTCGGTGACGGCTCGCTCGAGTTCTTCGATGGGCCCGTCAAGCGACTCGCCCGCCACCTGTGGCAACTGCGCTCCGCCGACGAAGTTCATCGGATAAAGGTCGACCACGCGTTTAATGAGATCGTTGTTGGCGCGCGCCCAATCCATCGATGTGGCCGGGTCGCCAATGTGATGCGCCATCGCCGATGCGCGCGGCGAGAAGATGGTCAGGTCCGCACCGCGCTCCTTGAGCAGCTTGAGCTGGTTCTGCTCGACGCTTTCGCGAATTTCGTCGTCGCTGATTTCGGCGGCTGCCGGCGGCGGCAGCGACGGGTCCTCGAGCCGGGCGAGCTGTGCCTTGCGATATTCCTGGTGGCCGGCAGGCGCCGTTGTGTAATGACCATGACAATCAATAATTAACATAGACCTGTCCTTGCATGAGTTTACGCGCCGTGCGCAGCAGCGCGGAACGGCGAATGTTGTAGCGGCCGTCCTCGTTCACGATGTCGATATCGACCGTGAAGCGCCCGGTCGGGTGTTCGATGTCCAGCGCCCCGGGTTCGTTCGGGCTCGCAATGTCATAGGCCACGCTGCCGGGAATGCAGCAGGCGGCTGCCACGCTCGCGGCGCCTAACACCCCGATGGCCTGGTGCACGCGATGCGGAATGAAGGTGCGCGTAGCAATAGCGCCGCCCTGCTGCGCCGCCGCGACCAGGCCCATCTTCGGCACCGTCTTGTCAGTGACGTCGCCCAGGTTCATTCGCTCGCCGGCCTGCAGGCGAACCGACTCGATCCTCGACTTCAGTTCGGCATCGGCCTCGAGTTCCGCAGGCGACTCATAGCCCGTCTTGCCAAGGTCGGACGCGCGCATCAGTACAACCGGCATGCCATTATCGATGCAGGTCGCATCGATACCGTCGAACACGTCGATAACATTTCCGGTAGGCAACAAAGAGCCGCAATTCGACCCGGCCACATCGGCGAAATCAATCATGACGGGTGCAGCTGTTCCCGGCACGCCGTCAATGCGGGCATCACCTTCGTAAGTCACCTGTCCACCAGGCGTCTGGACTCCCACGACGGCGATGCCATCCGAGTTGAGCATGCGGACGCGTACGTTGGTCTCACCATCGCTGGCGGCGACCAGGCCCTGCTCGATCGCGAACTGGCTGACGCCGGCAAGAATGTTGCCGCAATTCTGGCCATCGCTGACCTGGGCTTTGTCGACAACAACCTGCAGGAAAAGGTAATCGACATCCGCTTCGTCATCGGCCGATTTCGAGACCACAGCCACCTTGCTCGTCAGCGGGTGCGCGCCGCCCATGCCGTCGATCTGGCGCTCGTCGGGTGAACCCATCGCCGCCAGCAGGACGCGGTCGCGCTGCGCGACATCCGCGGGCAGATCGTCACGCAGGAAATACAGCCCCTTGGACGTGCCTCCACGCATGACGGTCACCGGGATCGCGGTCTGCATGACTCAGCCGTCGGACTCCGAGTCGACATAGCGCAGTCCTTTTTCGGCAAGGCGCTCGCGCATGTTATAGATATCGAGTCCGAGTTCGCCGGACTCGAAGCGCTTGCGCTTGTCGACTTCGTTGGCCTCGCGCTTTTTCGCGTTGGCCAGGACATCCTCTGCCGCGCCCTTCTGCACGACGACCACGCCGTCATCGTCGGCGACGATCAAATCGCCAGGCTCAATGCGCTGTTCCGCGCAAATGATCGATGTATTTACGTTGGCAATCGTCTCCTTGACAGTTCCCTGTGCACAGACGGCCGCCGACCATACCGGGAACGGCATGTTCGTCAGGTCGGCAATGTCGCGCACGCCTGCATCGATCACGAGCCCCTGCACTCCACGTGCCATCAGTGACGTCGCCAGCAGGTCGCCGAAATAGCCATCGGTGCATGGGCTTGTCGGCGTCACGACGAGGACGTCCCCCTCCTGGCATTGCTCGACGGCGACATGGATCATCCAGTTGTCGCCAGGCGCAACTTCGCAGGTAACCGCTGTACCTGCAATGCTCACGGGCCGGTAAATCGGCCGCAGCCGGTGATGCAGGAGGCCCTTGCGTCCCTGCGCCTCGTGCACGGTCGCCACCCCGAGCGCCGCCAGTTGCGGCGCAAAGGCCTGGGCGGAGCGATCAATATTCGTAACCACGATGGACATAGGCTTTTGCTATACATTACGTGAGAAGACAGGAGCCAATTCTCCCTCTAGTTGACTCGAAAGTTAGATAATTTCATGCATTTAATTATAAGTTTTTGCTATAGGTTATAATCTACAGCCATGATATCCACGCATCCCAACCTGCGCCATTTTCTCGCGCTGGCCGCCATCGGCGAGACCGGGCGGCTCAGCGCCGCCGCAGAACGGGTGTACCTTTCGCAGTCGGCACTGACGCAGGCACTGCGCAAGCTCGAAGCCGATGCGGGCGCGCAACTGTTCGAGCGCTCCGGCTACGGCGTCACGGCGACCGACGCCGGTCGCAGGCTCGTCAGGCGCTCACGTCGCGCCGCCGAACTTCTCGTCAATGCCGAACGCGAATTGCGCGCACTGCAGCCATCGGGCACACCGCCGCCTCGCCTGCAGCACAACGTCACGACCAGCCAGCTGCGCACATTGGCGGCCGTGGTCGAAACCGGTGGCTACAGCACGGCCGCGCGGCGGCTGGGAGTGGCCCAGCCGACAGTGCATCGCGCTGCCAAGGAATTCGAGCTCGCTGTCGGCGTTGATCTTTTTCGTCGCGCGTCGCGCGGTGTCGAATCGACCGACGCAGCGCGCTTCCTGGCCCGGTATGCCGGGCTCGTGCTGGCAGAGATGCGCCAGGGCTTCGAAGAAGTCAGGGAGCTGCAGGGCGACACCGGCAGCCGCGTAGCGATTGGCTGCCTGCCGCTCGCGCGCTCGGAGTTCCTGCCGATGGCGGTGACGCGGCTGCTGGACCGTTACCCCGATGCGCGTGTCAGCATCCTGGACGGCCCCTACGTCGAGCAGCTGCACGCGCTGCGTTACGGGGAGATCGACTGGCTCATCGGGGCGCTTCGCGACCCGCCACCGACGACAGATGTTGTCCAGGAGTCCCTGTTCGACCAACCGCTTGCCGTGGTCGTGCGGCCGGGCCATCCCCTGCTGGATGCTCCCCCTCCGACCGTGCAGGTACTGGCCGAACTCGAGTGGGTCGCACCGCGGGCGCTGGCGCCGGCAAGGAGATTCTTCGATGCATTCCTTGGCCGCAAGGATGTCAACAAGCCGACAAAAGTCATCGAGTGCAGCTCGCTGATCACCACGCGCAGCCTCTTGTTGCAAAGCGATCGGGCGGCCCTGCTGTCACCCCTGCAGATTCGTGAAGATGTCGCCGCTGGCGAACTCGCGGTACTGATCGATGCGATCCCGAATTCCGACCGGACTATCGGCATCACGACGCGAGATGACTGGGAGCCGACGATGGTACAGGCCGAGTTTGCCGGCATCGTGCGGCGACTGGCGCAAGGGCTCGGCGACAGGAATGTCGCGACGAATAGTGTCAACCGGATGGGGGACCCTAGCCGCGGTTCAACATCAACCGCACCGGGCTCCTGAAGTTCGTCGAAGGTATCCACGGCATCGTCTCCTCGGCACGTTCGAATTCCGGCACGCGCTGCAGGAAGATATCCATTGCCGCGTTGACGGCAAGTCGTGCGATGGCTGCGCCGAGGCACGCATGCACGCCGCGGCCGAAACCGAGATGGCCGCGTGGCTTGCGGTAAATATCGTAGACATCCGGGTCGTCGAACTTGCGCTCGTCACGGTTGCCGGAACCATAGGCCAGCGCCACGAAGTCACCCTCTTTCATTGTTTGCCCATGCAGTTCGACATCGCGTGTCACGCAACGCTTGAAGCGCTGTGCCGAGGTGTTGAGGCGCAGGCTCTCCTCGACCGCATCCGGAATCAGCGTGGGATCGGCAACCAGCGCGCGGCGCGCGTCGGGATGATCGGCGAGATTGAACGCGAAAATCGCTGTGAACCCTGACAGCGACTCGATACCGGCCATGATCAGCGTCGTCACCGTCATCTGCACCTCGCGGTCCTGCAGTTTCTCGCCGTCGATCTCGGCCAGTATGAACTGGCTCAGGAGGTCCTCGCCGGGGTTCTTCCTGCGATCTTCAATCAAGGCGCTGGCGTAGTCCGACATCCACTCGAAGGCAGCGATGTGCTCGGGTCCCTTCTGACGCGTCCTGGCGTCGGTCTGGACCATCAGGACGGCTTTGTTGCGCACTTCGAGCCGGTCTTCGTCCGGCATGTTGAACAGGTAAAACAACAACTCGACGGTGATACGCGAGGAAAAGTCGTTCACGAAGTCGAATGTCTGCTCGCCCTCGAGATCATCGAGGAACGCTTTCGCCGCATTGCGCGTCGGCTCGACAATGTGCTCGAGCGCACGCTTGGTTACGGCCATCTGGATAAGGCTGCGCAGCCGATCGTGGCGCGGTGGGTCTGTGGTGCCGAGCGTCGCGCCGGCGCGATTCGGCAGCTCGTCAATCAGGTTGCCCCTGGCCGACGAATATGTGCGCCAATCCTGCAATGCGGCATTGATGTCGTCATACCTGGACAGGATCCAGAGCCCCGCCTCCTCGCTACGGTAGCACGGGTATTCATCGCGCAGGGTGCGGTAGACGGGGAATGGATCGGCATCAAACTCCGGAGAATAGATGTCAAAAGAGACCGTCATGCAGCGTTTTCCAGCACCAGCACCCCGGCGCCAGTATTCGAGATAGGCACATGGTAGTGCTTGTGAATGACGTTCACCTCCGGATGCAGCGCGCCACGCATGACGAGCCACATGATGACCTCCACGCCTTCAGTGCCGGCCTTCTCGATGATCTCCGCGGTCGTCTGGTCAGCCAGCCAGTCCGGGTTATCGATGACGCTCCTGATGCAATCGAGGTCATAGTCGACGTCAATGATTCCCGCGCGTTCGCCCTGCAACTGGTGTGACAGACCGCCGGTACCGAAGATCACGACCTTGAGGTCCTCGGGATAGGATTCGATGGCCTTGCCCAGCGCCTGCCCCAGCTTGTAGCAGCGGCGCGCCGTCGGAATGGGATGCTGCACAGTGTTCACGGCCAGAGGGATCGCCTTGACGGGCCACTCGGGCAGGTGCCGCCACATCAACGCCATGGGCACGATGAAACCGTGATCGACGAGCATCTCCTGGCAAGTCGTCATGTCGAATTCCTGCTCGATCAGCGATTCCGCCAGGTGCCAGGAGAACTCGGCATCGCCGTCGAACGTCTGCAGCGTCGGCAGCGCCCAGCCTTCGTCAGCATTGCGGTACTCATCTGCGCAGCCGATTGCAAACGTCGGTGCCTTGTCGAGAAAGAAATTCAGGCCATGGTCGTTGTACACGACGATAGCAATATCAGGGTCGACTTCCGCCAGCCATTCCTTGACCGGTTCGTAGCCGTCAAAGAAGCGCTTCCAGTACGGTGTTTGCTCCAGTCCCTGCTCCATCGCGTTGCCGATTGCAGGGATATGTGACGTCGTAACGCCGCCGACGATCCTAGCCATTCCAGAAGCCTCCTTCTTTTTCGAGTTTGTCCTCGAGTCCTTCGTAGTGAGCGGCGAGTTTTGCCTTGAACTCCTCGGTGCTGATGCCCTGGAAGGCAGCACCGGCATCCTGGACCGAAACGCCATTGGGTATCGCCATCTTGGCGACGTAGTAAATGTTTGCACCGAGACGCAGCATCTGCAGGAAGTCCTTGCCCAGCAGCGCCTCGCGTTGTTCTTCGGTCAGCTTGAAGCGGTCCGCGTAGGCTGCCGGGTCTTCTTCGAACGCCTTGCGGTTCTCTTCGTGGTTGAACGAGAACAGCAGCTTGTTGAGCCCGTACGCGGTACAGGCGTTCTCGCCATTAAAGACATACGTTCCAGGAATGTCGTCGTAGTCATGCTTGCGCCAAACCATTATTGTCTCCCGTTGTCTAATGGTATTTTTGGAAATTTCTTGTGGGCTTTGAAGGCAAAATTTCCACTATTGCTGGTACTTTTCAAGGAAATAATCGACATGCTCCCGTGAACCCATTACCGCGGAGCTGCGCTGGTGCAGCGCATTGCAAGGCACATCGAGCAGGCGTTGCTGGCCGTCGCTTGCAAGGCCACCAGCCTGTTCGACCACGAATGCCAGTGGATTCACCTCGTATAACTGGCGCAGGACGCCACTGTGGCCGTCCTGGCGCAAGGGCTCGTTGGCGGCCGATATATAGATACCGCCCGTCATCAGTACGCGGTGAATGTCGGCCGCGGCACAGCGCGACCAGCGCAGGTCGGAGGTACCGTTGAGCCGCTCCGTGACGTAGCCGCGGAATGGCTCGTCCCATTCCGCAAGCCAGCTGATGTTCGCGTACAGGCGATCGCTGCCGCCGGGAATCGACATCGCCGGATGCGTCAGAATAAATTCACCGACGAGGGGGTCCAGCGTGAAGCCGTTGGTGCCACGCCCCGTTGTCATGACGATCATGCACGAAGGCCCGTAGACGGCATAACCGGCACAAACCTGGCTCGTGCCGGTCTGCAGGAACTCGCCCGGGTCTGGCCTGCCGGTCGCCCCTTCGGGTCTTCTCAGGATTGAAAAGATCGTGCCGATCGTCGCGTTCTCGTTGATATTGAACGAGCCGTCGACCGGGTCGTACAACAACAGGTAGCGCCCTTGCGGGTCGTCGTCCGGCAGCTGGTGAATCGACTCCATTTCCTCCGACGCCATCGCCGCAACGTGCCCGCCCGATTCCGCGCACTGCAGGAACAGCTGATTGCCCACGACATCGAGACGCTTCTGCTGCTCTCCATGGCTATTGGTCGAGTTGGCGACGCCCAGCAATTCCTCGTTGGTGATGGCGCCATGGCGCATCGCCGCTGCTATGGTCTTGCACGCCGTGACGATGTCGTTGAGGACAGAGGTCAGATCGCCGGTCGCCGACGGTATACGGCGTTGCTCCTCGATCAGGAATTGCGTGATCGTTATGCCAATCATGCGCTGGGCACCCCGGCGTTTTGATCCTGAATCATCTCGTCGAGGCGCCGGGCAAGCAAGCGGCCGAACGACTTGGTGTTGAGCGCGTTGTCGACTTCCTCGACCGTGATTTCCGGGTTCAGTGCCGATTTCATCGCCGGCACGAGCGCGGCATCGGCTTGCGGGTCATAGAGATCGGCACCCTCGACGCTCAGTGATGACCAGCCCTTCGTTGGCACAACGACCGTAACAGGGCCGCTTGCCTGGTTGAGCTTGCCGGCAACCGCGCGACCGATCTCGGCCACTTCCTCGGGCGTCGTACGTGCCTCGACACGGAAGCGGTCGGGGACCGTATAGACGCGCTCGGCCAGCCGCCGCTTTGTCCACAGCGGGTCGTTGTTGTCGCGCCTGGCGAGCGGGCCGCAACTGATCATGTCGAAACCGCTCGTGCTGATAACCTGCGGAATACCAATGCGACCGGCCGCCTCGAGCCGTTCGGCGCGCGCCGCCCGGTTGCCGCCGAACATGTGCTCGCTGAGCCCGGCGGGAACGATGTCGACCACACCGATGAACAATCCCTGCGCCAGCAGATTTTCCATGGCATTCTCGCCAACGCCCTGCGCGTGGAATGGAATGACCGCGTAGTCGCGATCCTCGAGTTCGGCCATCGTCGCCTGGCAACACGTCTCTGCAAACCTGAAGCCGCTGACTGCGACCAGCCGTCGCGACGCATCGGGGCCCACCGGACCGTCGCTCGCCTCGGCCATGCCGCAGATGGCACCGGCTCCCTGCTTGAGGAACGTGCGGGTCAGGTCGTTGAGTCCGGCCAGGTCGACGACCGAGTGCATGATCGTGATGTCGCGCGAGCCGAAATAACCGGCCGCGTAAGCGGGAATCCCGGCCGCACTCGAGACGACGAGTTTGGGAATGCCGGCAGGTACGGTCTTCATCACCCCGGTCGCCAGCGTCGTATTGGAAGCACCACCAAAGGACACAATGCCGTCGCAACGCCCGTCGAGCAGCAATTGCTGCACGCAAATGATGGCGCCCTGCATCATGATCGTCGATGCGGCACCGGTATCTTTCATGGAACGAACATCGTCAATGTCCGATGAAGCCGCCGCCGCGACCTCGGCCGCGCTGATCGTGCGTTCTGTCCGCGCAGGCCGGCCGTAACCAATATTGATGACAATGCTCGTTGCGCCCAGCGCGTCAATGCATTCCCTGAGGTAATCGGCTTCGCGCGGTTTGGTATCCAGCGAACAAAGCAGGACGATATGCTTGGCCATTTGTCACGCCTCCTGCTGGTATTTTCTATGGTTTTTGTCGAGTTTAAAGACAATAAACGCCCCAATGGTGGTATTTTTCAACGATGCATGCCAAAAGCTCCGGCAACCCCGTTCCGGCCGTCGATTTTTACGGCGACACTTCCCAATGGCCTCTGTCGGAGCTCGTGCATTGCGAACCGCTCGCCGAGCGCAGCGCGTTACATGACTGGCGTATCCGGCCGCACCGGCACAATGACCTGACGCAGCTGTTCCTGCTGCTCGAGGGTGGTGGCAAAGCGCGACTCGACTCCGAGTGGTATGAACTGCGGGCGCCTTGCCTGCTGATCGTTCCGCAGCGCGCGGTGCATGAGTTCGAGTGGCGCAAGGGTTCCGATGGCTTCCAGCTCTCGGTCCGCTCGAACCTGTCGGCAGCACTGGCGCAACGCGTCGAATCGCTCGGCAGGGTATTCAGCGACGCCGCAGTGGTGGACGTATCGTCGTCGACCGAGTTCGTGGCCGAATTGTTTTCGGAGATCTACGCCGAGTACACCGGCAAGCGCCCGCTGAAGGACGTATCACTCGATTGCCTGGTGCGTCTGCTCGCGATCTGGCTGGCCAGGAACACGGGCCAGAAGTCGCCGACGGCGACCTTGCCCGGAAGGGCCGGACGGCACTATGTGCGATTCATCCGGCTGGTTGACGAACGCCACAAGGCACAATGGCCAGTTAGCGAATACGCCAGTGCACTGGGTATTACGCCGTCGCACCTCAATGCTATTTGCCAGCAGCTCGTCTGCAAATCGACGCTCGAGGTTGTCCACGAGCGTCTTGTGCTGGCGGCCAAGCGCGAACTTGCCTACACCGAGAGCAACATCGCGGGCGTTGCCCACCGCCTGGGTTTTGCCGACCCGTCGTATTTCACACGATTTTTCAAACGCGAAACGGGCCTGACCCCGGGCGACTACAGGCGCCGCAGCGGAACCTTCAGCGCCTGACTACGACGATTCCCTGGCCATCCCGGCGACCGAGTAGAAATCGAAGTACTCCGAGTCACTGCCGTGGCCATACGTCTTGATGCGGACATCGACCACGTACGGCCGCCCATCCTGCATGGCGCGCTTGCAGCGCCGCAAGGCCGCCGCCAGTTTGCGCGGATCGGAAATGCGTTCGCCTTCGATGCCGTACGCGCCGGCCATCTTGACGTAGTCGATATCAGGATTGCCGAGGTCGACGCCAACATAATGGCCAGTCTCGAAGATGCGGCCCTTGTAGGCGTTCTGGTTCAGGCGGTTGGCCTGGTACTGGCCGTTGTTGAATATGACGACGCCGACCGGCACTTCATAGCGTGCCGCCGACCACAGCGCCTGGCTGCCGAAGTTGAAACAACCGTCGGCCATCAGGCACCACACTTCCTTGTGCGGGTTGCCAATCTTGGCACCAATCGCGGCACCCACGCCCCAGCCGAGGATGCCAGCCGTCGTGTAGTGCTGCCTGCGCCGCTGCGCCGGCGGCACCGTGTGATCGAACGTCAGGTAGCGCCGCGGGTGCGCGTCTGACGTAATCAGCTCGGACACGATCTCGGCATCGGGCTCCATGACCTTGTCGAGTTCCATCATGAGCCGCGATGTGCCGATCGGTGAATCGTTCCACTCCGCCTTCGCAATCGCTTCGAACCCGGCGCGCATTTTCTGCGAGTAGTCGTTGATCCAGGACTGGCGTGCCTCAATCGCGGATTTGTCGAGCTTGCGCTGGCGCAATGCCTCGAGCACCCGTGCAGTGGTCGATTTGATGCTCGCGATCGCGGCCACGTCGACCGGGTAATTGCGGCCGACTTCGGTGTGTGTAAGGCCCGTGTGCATAAGGCTCGCCTGGCGCGAAATCAGCGGTTGCTTCGGCAGGTTGAAGGTCTTGAACATGTGCCCGCCGATGCTCCACAGGCAGTCGATGTCCTTCAGCAGCGCCGGGTCTTCGTTGATTTCGCCGACGAAGTTCGGGTGCGTTGTCGGGAATACAGCCGGTATCTTGAGTGAGAAAATGACCATCGCGCCGATAGCTTCGGCGATACCGGCAACTTCCTCGCTGACCTCGTACTTCGCACACTCCTCGCCGAGATACAGCGTTGGCCGCTGCGCCCGGAGCAATGTATCCACAATGCGTTCGACATGTTCGTCCGTGGGGGCGACTTCGCTGTCGACGCGGGAGCGTGAGCGCGGCACGACCTCGACGTTGTCAATGCGTTTCTCAAACAGGTCTTTCGAAAAAGTGACGAACGTCGGACCACCGGGCGGCGCTTCCGCCAGCAGGAATGCGCGCCGCAACACTTCGGGAATCGTTTCCGCGCTCATGACGTCCCACACCCACTGCGTGTAATCGCGTGGCATCTCGGCCAGGTTCGGGGATTCGAGGAAACCGTTGTGCCCGCGGAAATTGGTCGACTGCCGTCCAGCGGTGACAACGACCGGGATGCGGTCGCGATAGCTGCTCGCGATCTGGCCCAGGGCATAGGCGACGCCGGCGACCGAATGCAGCTGCACTATCGATGTATCGCCAGTCGATCTCGAGTAGCCGTCGGCCATTGCCATGACCGCACTTTCATGCAGGCCCGTCGTATAGCGTACATCGGGCCTGTCGACGACCGCATCGAGCAGCCCCGTCTCTTCCGAGCCGGCAAGTCCGAACATGTAGGGCACATTCCAGTCGCGCAGGAACTCGAGCATCGCCTCGCCGCCCGTCACGTTTTCGAGTATGCGTCCCTGTTCGGGCAGGTCAATTTCAGTGGCACCGGCTCTCTCGCCCGCCACGAGACTACCTGCAATCGTGCTTGCGCCCGCGAGTGACACTCCTGCCTGCATCAGGCGCCGGATAAATGTGCGACGCTCAATCTTCTCATCGAGCAGTAACTTGGAAAGCTCATACATCGATCCGACCTCGGCTGTTAGCGCACCGTCATTCTACAGCAGGTGTGGCAACAGGATCAGGATTGCCGGCGTCGTCACCAAGCCGATCAGGACCGACATCGAAATCGCCGCCGAAACCTTCGCGGCATCCAGCTTCGCGACCGACGCGAACGTGGCCGCCATGAATCCAATAGGTGCGGCCGCCGATGCGATGACGATCGTGGCCGTGCGCGCGTCGAAGCCGACGATGGCGACAATGGCAAGTCCGAGCAGCAATCCGAATCCCATACGGATTGCCACCATGATCCAGGGCAGCTTGCCGCGCAATCCCTGGACGTGAAACGACAGGCCCAGCGCAAGAATTGTCAGCGGGACCGTAATCCTGCCGACCGGTTCGATAATTGTCATCATCATCTCGGGAACCTGCAGACCGTACCCGTTCACGATAAGAGCCAGCACGAGTGCGAGAAACAGGGGCGACGTCAGGAAGCGTCGCATTCCTGTCCACGCCTTTGCGTCGGGCCCCGCGCCGTGCCGGATCGCAACATGGTTCACGACGATCGTCACGAAAAGGGCGTTGCCGATATCGAGGATCACGGCGTCAGCCAGCGCTTCCGGCCCCAGCAGGACAAGGATGAACGGGAACGAGAACAGCATGTTGGTAATGCCGACGCCGACGACAAGCGTGACGATGTCTGCCCGGTTCATGCGGCCGCTTTTGCCGGCAACCACGGCCGCCAGCACGCACAACGCATTGATCGAAAAGCCGATTACAGGCAGCCATAGCGAACGCCCATCCAGCGTTGCATCGCTGACGACATCGAACGCCAGCGCCGGCAACGTCACGTAGAAGACCGTGCGAAACACGATCCCGGCGTGATCACTGCGCAGGATGCCAGTCGCGCGCAGCAATGCGCCTGCTGCAAAATACAGGGCCAGTGGCCAGAGTGCGTCAAACACCATGGCTTGCCGCCTGATCGAAGGCGCGCGCAAAACGGCTTGCGCTGCCGGCATCCATCCTCAGGTATAGCGATGGCTCGATCAGCTCGAGTTCCATCAGCAGGTAATTATCACTGTCGTCGCGCACGAGATCGACGCGAACATAGGCAGGTTGGGGATCCACCAGTGACAGCAATCTTTCGGCTGCCGCAACCTGCTCCGGCGTGGCGTCGATGGGCACGATCTCGGCGCCGTGCTCCTCCTGTGAGCGAAAGTCACCTTGCCGCGGAATCTTCAGGATGGCATGGCTGTACTCGCCGCCAAAAAAGAACAGCGAATACTCGCCTTCGCGTTGCACATTATTAATGAACGGTTGTACGAAGAACGGTCGATCCCGGTACACCTCGCGCAATTCGTCAAGCGTGTCGCCACGCACCGGGTTGCTCAGCACGAACTGGTGCTGGGAGTTCGTGCCGATCTCCGGCTTGATGATGACTTTCGCGGCCCCAAGCCGATCGAACCATCCTTGCACCTGCGCGGCATCGAATTCCCCGATCCACAGGCTGGGTACAACGGCGCCGCCACGCTCGGCAAGGTCTCTCAGGTAGGTCTTGGCGAGCGACCAGCGTACCAGTGACATCGGGTTGATCAGCTTCGCCGTGGACTGCTCTATAGCCTCGAGGGTCGTTATGAACAGTTGCGGGTCATCGGGATAGTCCCACGGCGTGCAGATGTAGACGGCGTCATACTGGCCCCAGTCGTGCCCCGGGTCGCGCCATGACACGCACTCGACCCGCCAGCCCTGCTCGGCCATCGCGTCGAAACTCAGGTGATAGTCCGTAACAAAGTCACCCGGGTCGTCCATGACGAGGTAAGCGCAGCGTTTCATGGGCTGCATGATACATTGTGTAAAAAGCCGCTACTGAAGAGGACAACAATGAAAATCGAAACGCTTGCCGTACACGCTGGCTATGAGCCGGATCCCACAACCTAAGCTGTCGCCGTACCGATCTACCAGACGACGGCTTACGCGTTTGACGACACGCAGCATGGCGCCGACCTGTTCGACCTCAAGGTCGAGGGCAATATCTATTCCCGCATCATGAACCCGACCAATGCGGTCCTCGAACAGCGCATGGCCGAGCTGGAGGGCGGGATTGCTTCGCTGGCGCTGGCGTCGGGCCAGGCCGCGACGACCTACTCGTTGCTGACCATTGCCGAGGCCGGTGACAACTTCATTACGTCGTCGACCCTGTATGGCGGAACGTACAACCTGTTTGCGCACACTTTTCCGCAGATCGGCATCGAGGCGCGCTTCGTCGCGCCCGACGACTTTGATGGCATCGCCGAAAAAATCGACGACCGCACCAAGGCAATCTATTGCGAGTCGCTCGGCAATCCGGGCGGCAACATCGTTGATATCGAGGCCATCGCAGAAGTCGCGCATGCACACGGTATCCCCGTCATCGTCGACAATACTGTCCCGAGCCCCTACCTGCTCAATCCGTTCGAGTGGGGCGGCGATATCGTCGTACATTCACTGACCAAGTACCTGGGCGGCCACGGCACCATTATCGGCGGCGTGCTGATCGATTCGGGCAAGTTCGACTGGGTAGGGAACAAGGAGCGTTTCAAGCGGCTCAATGAGCCTGACGTGTCTTACCATGGCGTCATCTACACAGAGGCGCTCGGTGAGGCCGCGTACATCGGACGCGCCCGCGTCGTACCATTGCGCAACATGGGCGCCGCACTGTCGCCGACCACGGCATTCATGGCGCTGCAGGGTATCGAGACCCTGCCCTTGCGCATGGACCGCATCTGCGAGAACACGCTGGCTGTCGCCGAGCACCTGCAGGCGCAAGACCAGGTCGAGTGGGTTCGCTATGCGGGGCTGGCCGACAGCCCGCAAAAAGCGCTCGCGGACAAGTACATGGGCGGCCGGGCATCGGGAATCCTGAGCTTCGGCATTAAAGGTGGCATTGAAAGTGGTACGAAATTTATCGATGCCCTGCAGCTGGTTACGCGGCTCGTCAATATCGGCGATGCCAAGTCGCTGGCCTGTCACCCGGCGTCGACGACACACCGGCAGCTGTCACCCGAGGAGCAGGAATCGTCCGGCGTGACCGAAGACCTGGTGCGTCTGGGCTGCGGCGAAGGGCTAACTAAAATGGGGTCAGAGCCCTTTTCGCGAAAAGGGCTCTGACCCCGGCGTGTCGAGACGGCGCCGCAGCGACGGGATGAACTTCGGCACCTTGCGCATGTATTGTGCGTAGTCCCGGTACCTGTTGCGAAGATCGACCTCTTCGAGCGCGGTGCCGGCGACGATATACATCGTCATGCCGACCGCCAGCAGAAGGTGCGTCACTGTCATCACCGGGGTCGCCCAAAGTACGATGATCCAGCCGACATGAATCGGGTGCCTGATATGACGATAGGCGCCCGGCGCCTGGAAATCCGGCTCCGCGCAGGTCCCGCCACGGCTGGCAGTCCATGCCTGGCGCAGACCGAACATCTCGAGATGGTCCACCAGGCACGTGCTCCAGAGAATCAGCACCCAGCCGCCGAAATAGACTGCCGCGATCAGCACGCCGTAGAAGGACGACTCGACGGACCAGACAAGGATGCCGATTGGCTGCCAGAACACCATCAGCGCGATGATGGCGAGGCTGGACATGAGTATGTATGTGCTACGCACCATACAGTTCGATACGACGCGCGCCAAAAGACGCTTGAGACTGTTCCGCGCCATGCCGCTGTGTTGCAGAGCAAAGCCGAAGATCAGCGCCGCATTGACTGCGAGCGCGTGTTCCGTCCGCATCGCGCCGAACATGTCAATCGTGTGCGGCACACATATGTTGCCGAAGTAGAGCGCGGCATAACCAATCGTCGCCAGCGACACGACATAGCAGAAGATGCCGTAAACCAGGAAAAGCGGCTTCTTCATGCCACCTTCGCCTCTGCCGTCGGACCGTTGCGCACGATGTGATCGACGATCAGCGGGTTGACAGTGTCAGGATGCGTGACCGGGCCCATGTGGCCCAGTCCGCTCAGCAGGTGCAGTTCAACCTGCGGCGCTGATTCGCTGAACAGTTCGATGACGCGCCGTGCCGCGGCCCGTGTATTCGAACCGCAGAAGAGGCGCACCGGCAGACGCAGTTCGGCAAGATTGTTCGCCGCCGTGCCAACGTCGGCAAGCGCGCGAAATTCAGCCGCAACTTTCGGCATCAGGCTGGCGAAGCGTGCGTGCTGATGACCCGCCATACCGTGCCAGGCGTCGCCACCCGACCAGAAGTTGATAAAGTCGCGTGCGCCTTGCCAGCGGCCGTAGACGGTATCGAGCTGCGTGATGATCGAATCGGCGACGCGCTCGATCTCTTCAAGTTCCGGCGCTGCGTCGTCATCCGCGTACAACATTGAAAACATGACAGGTTCGTAGATCGTCAGGCTCGCAACTCGATCCGGATACCACAGCGCAAGATGCGTAGCGATTGCGCCGCCGTACGAATGTCCCACGACATGTGCCCTGCCACCCGCTGCATCGATCTGCGCAACGTCGGCCTCGACTTCATCCCGTATCGACAACGGCGATCCCGGCTCGAACATCTCCTTGCCGTAACCGATCAGGTTTGGCGTCAGTACGTCGTAGCGCTCGCCGACGAATTCCCTGAGCCCGTTCCACTGGCGGCCGCTGCCGCCGCTGGAGTGCAGGCACGCAATGGTCCTGGTTTCGGTTTCTGGTGCTAACATCTCGTGTCCTCCCATGGATTTCTGGTCTATGCCGAGGTTGCAGTCTCGTCGTAAAATGCGCAGCAGTCGTGACCCGGTAGCGACCAATCCCTGACCATTTGCTGACTTCGTCGGCTGAGGCACCGATGAACGAGGAAAACAACGAAAAATCAGAGGTTTACCATTTTGACGAGTGCGAGCTGGACGCCGACCTCAGGGAGTTGCGCGTGGCCGGCCAGCCCGTCACGATGCAGCCCAAGGCCTTCGAGCTTCTGCTGTATCTGGTCCGGAATCGCCACAGAGCGGTCGACAAGGACGAATTACAGGACGCACTCTGGCCACGCAGCATCGTCACTGAAACCGCCCTGACGCGTTGTGTCATGAAAGCGCGTCGTGCCGTCGACGACGACGCCGACAAGCAGGCCGTCATCAAGACCGTACACGGCCATGGCTATCGTTTCATCGCCCGGATCAGGGACGCGACACCGCCCGCGGCACCGGCGGCCGAACCGCCTGTCGCCGCGCCCGTGCGTTCCGCGCGCGCCAGCTGGATCGGCATATCGGCAGCCGCGATCATCGCCTTTGGCACCATCGTATGGTTCCTGATGCCGCATGCGGTCAGTGGTGAAGTCCGCCTCGCGGTGCTGCCGGTCGAGAATGCGACCGGCGAAGAAGAACTCGACTGGACCCGCATGGGCCTGATGGCGCTCATGAACCGCATGCTCGAGGACCAGGGTGTCACCGTCGTCAGCGGTAACAGCGTTTCCAGCCTGGCCGGCGAAACGCCGGTTGAGGAGCTCATGCGCAGCGACAGCGAGTTTCGCGAAGCGCTGCAGAAAACGACCGCGGCCACGCACCTGGTCGGCGCAACGCTCGAAAGTGACAGCGGCCTGTACCGGCTGACGTACACATTCGACGGCGGCTCGCGTCCCGAACGCCGCACGGTCGTGGGCCCGGAACCGGCGGCACTGATACGGGATGTCGTCACGACGATTACAACAATGGTCACCAAGGGCCCGCCCGAGCTCGAGCGCATGAGTTTTGTCTCGAATGACGACTTCCTCAATGAGGCCTATGCCCGTGCCATGTCGCTGCAGTTCGAGGGTCGCTACCAGGAAGCGCAGCGCCTGTTCCAGGTGATTGTCGAGCAGCAACCCGAACTGTTCTGGCCTCGCTACGAGTACGCCCTCGCCGCGCGCAACATGCGTGACTACGACAACGCGGAGCGGCTGATGCTCGAGTTGCGTGCCGAAACACAACGCACAGGCGAGCTTGCCCACGAGGCGGCCGTCTATAACTCGCTCGGCGTCATGTACATGAGCCAGCGACGCAATGATGAGGCGCTGGCAGCATTCGAGACGGTCGCCTCGCTCGCAGCCGACATCCAGGACACGCACTACATGGCCGTCGCCAACGTCAACCTCGGGTTGCTGGCCAAGAACAAGGGCGACCTGCCGGCTGCCTACAATTACATGCTGGCCGCAAAAGAGGTGTATGAACAGGCAGACATCGAATCGCTGCCGGGCGTGCTGCTCAACAACCTGTCGGGTGTACTGATCCTGATGGGCCGCCTCGAAGAGGCCGAGGAAATGTCCGTTGATGCCATCGCCAACTTCCAGCTGACGGGCAAGCGCCTGTACGAGAGCTATGCCCTCAGCAGGCTGTCATCGATTCACCGCCGCAACGGCCTGCTCGATGAGGCCGAGGACGCAGCACTGCGCGCCAAGGTCGTCAGGGACGAACTCGGTGACCGGCGTGGCGCGGCGGCAAGTCTGCTTACGCTCGCCGACATTGCTTACGACAAAGGCGACCTGACGCGGTCTCGCCAGTACGCTCAGCAAGCGCGTGATATCGGCATAGAGATCGACGATCAGGACGTGAATGCCGATGCGTTGAAGACCATCGCGAAGGCGCAGCTGGCACTTGGCGAGCCGCAGGATGCGGCGGCCAATTATGCGGCCTCCGAGGCTATTTCCCGAAACAACGAAGACCGCATGAATGCCTTCGGCGCGCGTTACGGTCTCGCTCAGGCTTGGATCGCGATGGGCAATTTTGATGGCGCGCGCTCAATCGCTGACGAGATGATCGCCGATTCCATCGAAAACGACCGGCGCCGTGAGGAGACGGCGGGATACAACCTGTATGCCCAGCTCCATATCGAGCGTGACGAATGGGCCGATGCCGTCGCCTCGCTCGAGCAGGTGCTCGCGATTGCGCAGGAACTCGGCGACGACAATCTCGGCGCTGGCGCGCACGCCGGCCTGGCACGTTGCTGGCTAGAACTCGGAGATACAGGTAAAGCTTCAACCCATCTGCAACTGGTTCTCTCGCAACGGCCGGCCGATGCCGACATCCAGCGCCTGCAGGCCCGGCTCGCAGCGGCAGGCGGTAACTTCGACGATGCCGTCAGCCTGATGTCGGAGGCGCGCACGCGCGCAGGCGAAAGCTGGACGGATAAAGACGAACAGATGCTCGCCGGGTGGCACCAGGCTTTAGCCGACCTGGCGGAAGGTGCAGAGAACTAGCTCAGTTTTCTATGCGAATATTGTCGACCCAGAGCACTCCGGGCTCGAGCACACTGATTTCAAAACGCAGTTTCTCGTGGTCGGGCATCTCGAACCTGTACTCGAAGCGCTGCCAGTTGCTGAATGAGTCGCTGCGATCCGTTATCGACTCGAACGGGCCGCCAGTCTTGGGGTCGACGCCGCGTACGCCTGCTTTGAAGCGCGTGCCATCATTCTTCGCAAGGAAACTGACCGTATAGGTCTCGCCCGGCACCGCATCGAACTCCTGGAACAAGCCCGGCGAGTGCCGCCCGCCTTCATCGGAACAGTCGCGCACATCGAATCTCACGGACTGCTCGCCATGAATAAAAATGTCGGTATCGACGACGATATCGAAATCACCGCCCGCCGTGTCCTCGGTATAGAAATACCAGTTGACGGGCAGTCCCTCCTGCACGACCTCGAAACTGCCATTCAGGCCGGCCGTGAGGTCTTCGTGATATTCGCTGGACGAACAGCCGGTGAGAACCAGGCTGGCCATCAGCGCGACAGGCATCGCGGTAGCTAAGGGTGCATTCATACGCCTATCTTACCCTGTTACCGAACCCATCCCAGACCTCGACATCACCAAAATCGAGAGAACGAACCTTTGCTTCAATCTGTTCGAGGTCACCGACGACAACCCAGGTCAGGTTATCGGGCCGGATCGTCTGCCGCGCGCGCTCGCGGACGTCGTCAAGCCCGACCGCGTTCAGCCTGTCAGCAGCACCTTTGGCATAGTCGTATGGCAGCCCGAACGAGTCCGAGCCTATGATGCTGCTCAGGAAGCCAGGAAGCCACGATTGCTCGAGTATGCTCCTGGCAGGGACCGCACACGATTGAGGCGCACGCGTTCGACCTCGTCGGCCGTTGGTGGTCGCGCGGATACGAACTCTTCAAGCTCCCTCATGATTTCCTGCATGCTTTCCATCGTCTTGTCGGTCTGCACACTGCCCGATACAGCAAACGTCTGGTCGCCGCTTGCATTGGAGCCGATGCCCGAGCGCACACCGTATGACCACGCCTTGTCCTCGCGCAGGTTCATGTTGATGCGCGATTCGAAAGACCCGCCAAACACACCATTGACCAGCACCAGCTCAGTACTGGTTTCCGGGTCATAGGGAGCGATCGCATGCCCGGCAATAATCGTACTTTGTGCGGCGTCGGGCTGATGCACGAGGATGACCCGCGGTCCGGCCTGCGCTGCATCTCCAATCGGTTGTCGCCGTGAATCACTCGTGCCTTTCCACTTGCCGAACGCGCGATCGACAGATGCTTTTGCTTCGTCGAGGGAGATGTCGCCGATCATGAACACGGACATGTTGTCCGGCGCGACCTCGCGCTCGTGAAAATCGCGCAGTGTGTCGACCGAAAAGTCGTTGACGAGCTGCGGCGTCCAGATCATGCCGAGCGGGCTGTCCTCGCCATAGATTGCCCGGCTGAAGTAGCTGCTGGCGAAGCGGTTGGGATTCTTCTCAATCGTTGCCAGTACCGCGTACAGCTGCTGCTTGATCTTGTCGAGCTCATCCTGCGGGAACGTCGGGTTACGCAGCATCTCCGCCGCCAGGTCCAGCGATGCGTCAAGATTGTTGCGCAGAATCCGGAAACCGAGTGAACTGCGCTCGCTGCCTGCGCCAGTCCGCGGGTTCATGCCGATGCTGTCGAGCGCGGCGGCAAGCTCGTAGGCATCATAGTCCGTCGTACCCTCGCGCAATAAGCCAAAGACGGCATCGGCCGTACCTGGCGCGTCCAGCGGATTGGCCGTGCTGCCCGTGCGAACCTGGATTGATACATCGACGAGCGGCAGGCTGCCGCGACTTGCAACAACGAGCCGCATGCCGTTATCGAGCACTGTCTCCTCGATCGGTGGAAACGTGATGCCGGAAACATCGGCAACTTCCGGGATGGACGAGCGATCGACACTGCTTGCCGCTGACTGTCGCTGTGGAAACGGCTCTACCGTCAACTGGTAGTAGTTCCTGCTCAACCAGCGCCTGGCGACCGCCTGCAGCTCCTCGGTAGTCGCTTCGTTCTGCCAATGGATTTCCTTCTTTACGTGCAACGGATCGTTCGCGTACAGCTGCCCCTCCGCCAGGAAGCGGCCGATCGTGGCTTTGCTTTCGAGCGTACCGAGCACGTACATGTTGAGACCGAGCTTCGCGTTCGCTGTGATCTCTTCGCTCGGGCCCTCGTGCAGGTACGCGGCCAGGACCTCGTCGACAACGGCCAGGACCTCTGCCGGGTCGATGCCGGGCTTCACGTCCACGGTCAGCCGGTACTCACCACTGACGACTCGCGGCACCACCGATCCGGAAACACTGGTGGCGATCTGCAGGTCGTCGACCAGCCGATTGTAGAGCGGCGAATTCTTGTTGCCGACAAGAGTCTCGTTGACAAGGTGCATCAACTCGGTGTCCTTGTGATTCCTGCCAGGAATCGCCCAGGTGCGCGTGATACGCACCTGCCCGACGTTGTCCTGCATCGTCTCGACACGCGTCTCTGCAATCGTCGGGATCCACTGCTCAATCCGGGCGAGTTCGACGCCGGTCGGTACCTCCGCAAAATAGTGACTGACCTTTTCCCTGGCAGTTTCGAGGCTGACATCGCCTGCCAGCACGAGGACGACATTGGTTGCGCCGTAGTAGGTGTTAAACCACTCATGCACGTCTTCGAGCGACGCCGCATCGAGGTCCTCCATCGAACCGATGACCGAGTGCCGATAAGGATGATCGACCGGGTAGACACCCGCACGAATGCGGTCCGACATTCCGGCATACGGTCGATTCTCGCGCTGCCGTTTCTCGTTCTGCACGACGCCGCGTTGCTCATCGAGTGCTTCCTGCGTTACGGCGCCGAGCAGCCAGGCCATGCGATCGCTCTCCATCCACAGCGCCATATCGAGCGCCCCGGTAGGCACGGTTGCAAAGTAGTTCGTGCGATCCTCGGTGGTCGTTCCGTTCATTCCGGTCGCGCCGGCTTTTATGAATGGCCCAAAGTACTCGCCATCCCGATTAGCCGTGCCCTGGAACATCAGGTGTTAGAACAGGTGCGCAAAGCCTGTTTTGCCGTCCGGTTCGTCGGCGGACCCGACGCCATACCACATGCCGACGAACACGGTCGGCACCGAGTGATCCGTGTGGACGAGGACGGTGAGTCCGTTGTCGAGCTGGAACATCTCGTAGGGGATATCGATATCGCCCGATACATCGTCATTCGCCTGGACGGGTGCCCAGGTGACAAACAGCAGGGTGACAAATGTAAAAAGGGTCTTGGTGGTCGACTGCATGCGCAGGGCCTTTGTCTGTGTATGGTGCGAATTTGACTCCACGCGCCGTGTAAGGTTTCCGTGAATTCGCTGCCGTACTAGTCCTTTGCAAATACGGCGGAATTCCCGAGGTACTGGTTACGGACGATACGGAAAGCACGGCCGCTGGTGAAGTCGTATGACCAGACAGAGAAGCGCTCCGCACCCCACAGCGAGTGCCAACGCTCAGCCAGGAACAGCGTATCCAGGTCGTCGGACCAGGCCAGCGCATGGAACTGCTTGCCTTCGGGAAGTGCAAGCCTGCCGCCGGCAGCACCGTCCAGGCCGACCAACAGGTACTCGCTGCGGCCATCGCCCTGCTCCTTCGCCGGGCAGGCGAGTTGTTCCCGGTCGGCGATCCAGACCGCGCCGACGAGGCGACATGCCGTGGACAACTCATTACGCAGCAACAACTCGCGTGTGCCGACGTCGTAGCTGTAGATGACGCGATTCTCCGGCAGGCCAACTTCAAAGAGCACCATCTGCCCGGATGCGCCGATAATCGCAGAGAGCTGGTTCAGACCATGCGACATGACTTCGGCATTGATATCCGAATTACGATTCCGGCCCGTCACATGCAACGTCGTGCCGTCATCCCATACGAGTGCTGCTGCCGCATCCAGGTAATGCGCGACTACGCCCGAATAAAGTGTCTGCGCCCGGCCGCTCTCGAGGTCGATCCAGCTGATACGCTGCACATCGTGGCCATCGACGACCACTGTTTCGGCCAACAACAGCCTGCCGTGGCCGAATCCTGAAACATTGCGAACCGTGGCAGCACCGCGATTCCCGACGATGACGCTCGTGCCCTGCGCAATGTCGAATTCACCGACATAGTTTCCGGACGCAAAATACAGTCGCCCGCCCAGCTCCGGGGCCGGCGCCTGCTGGCACGCAGCCAGCAGCAATACAGACGATAGAAGGAGAAATCTGCGCACACGAAGACTGGATAACTCTCGGATGTCTACAGTAACCTGTGCGCATGAATTCACCAACACGAACTGGACGCATCCTGCTTATCGTTGCTCTTGTCGCGATAGCCAGTGCTTGCGGCAAGGAGGAACCGGCGCCGATGCCCATGTATAGCGAACAGGAACAGGGGCTGGTCCTGAACGAGAGCGGTGCCTCGCATTTTGCGCAACTGGCGCTCGACTGCATACACCGCGAATATCCGAACAAGCTGAACCAGGTGCTCGAGAGCGAAGAGTTCCTGAAACCGCCGAGGGAGCTGCATCCGGCCTTCTATGGCTGTTTCGACTGGCATTCGTCTGTTCACGGGCACTGGATGCTCGTCAAGCTGCTCAAGGAATTCCCCGAACTTCCTGAGCGTGAGCAGATCATTGCAGGCCTGGGGGAATCGCTGACGGCCGACAACATCGCCGCCGAGGTCGCCTATTTCGCGACGGAATCGAGTGCCTGGGAGCGTATGTATGGCTGGGCCTGGCTGCTGCAGCTTGCGCATGAACTGGGCGTCTGGGACGACCCGCTGGGCGCCCGCTGGGCAGCCAACCTCGAACCACTGACACAGGTTATTCGTGACAGGTATATCGAGTTCCTGCCGCGGCAGGACTACGCGATACGAACCGGCGTGCACCCGAACACCGCATTCGGCATCGCGTTTGCGTTCGACTACGCCCAATCGGCGGGCGACGGTGAGCTGGCGACCGCGTTGACCGACGCAGCACTGCGTTATTTTCGGGATGACAAGGCCTGCCCCCTTTCATGGGAGCCAGGCGGTGAGGACTTCCTGTCACCGTGCCTGGAAGAGGCGGCGCTGATGGCTCGCCTGCTGCCGACCGGCGAGTTCGAAGCGTGGCTGGCCAATTTCCTGCCCGATCTGTCGAAAGATGACGCACTCCAGCCGGTCAACGTCAGCGACCGCTCCGACGGCAAAATCGCGCACCTCGACGGTCTCAACCTGAGCCGCGCCTGGGGCCTGTACGTGATCTCGGCTCACATCGATGACGATGCCATGAAGGCGCGATTCAGGAACTGGGCGAGCGAGCATCTCGCGGCATCGTTGCCATTCGTCGCGAGCGAGCATTACGAAGGTTCGCACTGGCTCGGTTCGTTTGCCGTCTATGCGCTAACGCGAAGCTAGGGGTCAGACCCCGCGGGGTCTGACCCCAAAAAGGTACTCAGCTGCCTGTCGTGCAGCTTGCTGAGCAGCACCAGCGCGGCCACTGCACCGAGCAATGCGAACCACATGTCGGACTGCGTGTCCCACGTGTAGCCCTGCGTGCCGAGGAATGAATCGGCAGCTTCTTCGGACAACAACGCAACCCACCATTCGATCAGCTCGTAGAAAGCACTGATAGCAAGCACCACGCAGACGATCAGGAAGTCGCGCCAGGCCGGGAACCGCACGACCTCGTGCCGGATCAGGATTTCGCGGGCGACGATCGCGGGAACAAAGCCCTGCGCGAAATGCCCGAGCTTGTCGTAGTTGTTGCGGCTCTGGTCAAACGCCTCCCTGACCCATTCCCCGAGCGGCACCTCGGCATACGTGTATTGTCCACCGACCATGAGGATGATGCAGTGCACCAGGATCAGGATGTAGGTGAGACGCGTCAGCGGGAAGCGTTCGCGCGTGAACCACAGTACAACGCCGGCAACGATGGCGGGCGTGACTTCCAAGAGCCAGGTCGGGTAATCGTGCGGTGCGATGCCCGACCAGACCAGCACGGCCGTGAAAATACTCATCCAGGCGATTTGAAGTTTGCTCATAACTTGAATCCTGTCGCGGCTGAGGCCGCTCCCACAATCAATAATGCGGTGGTCGCTCGTCCCGCGGCCCATCCGGGCCGCCCTCGCCGATCGCGCGCACACGTTCGATGAGCGTCGTGACGAGCTCCTCGAGCTCCATTATCTTGGCTTGCTGGTCCGCGACAACCTTGTCGAGGTCGATCAGCAGCTGGTCCTGGTGCGCGAGTTTTACTTCAATATCCACGAGCCGTTCTTCGCTCATGACTGTCTCCACGATAAACTGTCGCCAATTATGGCACTAATCCGCTTCGACGAAATCTCGCTTGCGTTTGGCGACCACGTCATTCTGCGCGATGCGAACCTGGCTATCGAGCCGGGCGAACGCGTGTGCCTGATCGGCCGCAATGGCGCCGGCAAATCGACGACCCTGAAACTGATCACGGGAGAGCTCGAGCCGGACCAGGGCGAAGTCGTGCGCAGCAGCCACCTCGTCGTCAGCCAGTTGGCACAAACACTGCCCGAGGCGATGGACCAGCCCGTGCGCGACATCGTGCGCTCCGGACTCGTCGATATCGAACGCCTGCTGGCCACGTATGAAGAGCAATCGAAGCTGGATCTCGACAAGCATGGCCTGCGCGAGCTCGAAGAACTGCATGCCAAGATCGACGCCCATGACGGCTGGCATATCGAGCAGCGCGTTGACGAGACAATCTCCGACCTCGAGATTCCTGCTGACAAGAAGATGAATGAGCTGTCCGGCGGCTGGCGCCGCCGTGTCGCACTCGCTCGCGCGCTCGTGCAGAAACCCGACCTGCTGTTGCTCGACGAGCCGACCAATCACCTCGATATCGCCACGATCAAATGGCTCGAGGACCGTGTGTACTCGTACCCCGGCGCGGTGATGTTTATCACGCATGACCGCGCTTTCCTGCAGAAGCTTGCGACACGTATCCTCGAGATCGACCGCACCAGCATCACGAGCTGGCCAGGCGACTACACCAACTTCCTGCGCCGCAGGGAAAAAGCGCTCGAGGACGAACAAACCTCGAACGCGGAATTCGACAAGAAGCTGGCGCAGGAGGAGGAGTGGATACGCCAGGGCATCAAGGCGCGCCGCACGCGCAATGAGGGCCGCGTCAGGTCGTTGCTGGCCATGCGCGAAGAGCGCGAACAGCGCATCAAGCCCGATGCGCAAGCGCGAATCTATATCGACGAGGCGGAACAGTCCGGCCGCAAGGTCATTCGCGCGAAGAACGTCAGCTACAGCTACGGCGATACGCCGCTGATCGATGGCTTTTCCATCAAGATCAATCGCGGCGACCGCCTCGGCCTCATCGGCAACAACGGCGTGGGCAAGACCACGCTGCTGCGCCTGCTGCTCGGCGATCTCGAACCGCAGACCGGGACGCTCAAACACGGCACGAATCTCGAAATCAGTTACTTCGATCAGCTGCGCCAGGAACTGGACCTGGAGCAATCGGTTGCCTACAACGTCGGCGAGGGCCGCACTTACATCAAGCTCAATGGCAAAGACCGGCATGTCGTCGGCTACCTCAAGGGTTTCCTGTTTTCACCAAAGCGATCGATGATGCCTGTCAAAGCCCTTTCCGGCGGCGAGCGCAACCGCGTCGTTCTCGCCAAGTTGTTGACGAGGCCCACTAACCTGCTGGTGCTGGACGAACCGACGAACGATCTGGATATCGAAACGCTCGAAGTCCTCGAACAGCAACTCATTGAGTTCAACGGCACACTGATCGTAGTCAGCCATGACCGTGAGTTTCTTGATAATGTCGTTACAAGCACGATCGTTTTCGAAAAGGATGGAGTCATCCAGGAATACGTCGGGGGCTACAGTGACTGGCTGCGCCGTGGCCACGAGCTTGCAGAGACTGACGACCCGTTCGGTCTCGCTGCGGCGCAGCGCAAGCAGGCCCACGTCGAGCGCCGCAAGCAGCAAAAACCGAACAAGCTCAGTTACAAGGACCAGCGCGAGCTCGACCATCTGCCGGAAGAAATCGAATTGATCGAAGCATCGATCGCCACCTTGCAGGAAACCGTGTCATCAGCGGATTTTTATGCGCAGGAGCGAGACCTCGTGCAGGCCAAACTCAAAGAGCTGGCCGACGCCGAGGCGCTGCTCGAGCAGCGCACAGAACGCTGGTCCGAACTTGAAGGTCTGCAGGAAAGTTTGCGCCAGGACACTCCGTGATGTGGCAATTCTGGATCGATCGCGGCGGAACGTTTACTGACGTCGTGGCGCGTCGCCCGGATGGCACGCTCGCCACGTACAAACTGCTGTCGGAGAACCCGGAACGCTATCGCGATGCCGCCGTGCAGGGTATCAGGTCCGTGCTGGGGCTCGATACCGGCGGAGAAATCCCATCCGGCCTGATCGAGCAGGTGTGCATGGGCACAACGGTTGCGACGAACGCGTTACTCGAACGCAACGGCGACCGCGTCGTCTATGTAACGACCCGCGGCTTCGGCGATGCGCTGCGCATCGGTTACCAGGCGCGGCCGCGCATTTTCGACCTGCACATCAAACTGCCGGAGTTGCTGTACGAATGCGTTATTGAAGCCGAGGAACGCGTCGCCGCCGATGGCGAGGTGCTGACACCGCTTGGCGAGGATCGGCTGCGAAAAGCTCTGCAGTCGGCGTACGATGATGGCATTCGCGCCGTTGCCGTTGCGTTCCTGCATGGCTATCGCCACCGGGAACACGAACAACGTGCCGGCGAGATCTGCCACGAGATCGGCTTTGAACAGGTGTCACTGAGCTCGGACGCGAGTCCGTTGATCAAGCTCGTCGCACGCGGCGACACGACCGTTGTCGACGCCTACCTGTCGCCTATCCTGCGCCGTTACGTCGACCAGGTTGAGAATGACCTCGGCGCCGATGCCGGCCCACAGCTCATGTTCATGCAATCGAACGGCGGCCTGACCGATGCACGACTGTTTCGTGGCAAGGACGCAATATTGTCGGGTCCTGCCGGCGGTGTTGTCGGCATGACGAAGGCTGCCGCCGTCGGCGGGTACGACAAACTGATCGGCTTCGACATGGGTGGTACGTCGACTGACGTTACGCATTACGACGGCGAGTTCGAACGCAGTTTCGAGACAGAGGTGGCCGGCGTGCGCATGCGCGCGCCGATGATGCACATTCACACGGTAGCCGCTGGAGGCGGCTCAATGTTGAAGTTTGACGGCTCGAGATTCCGCGTCGGCCCCGAGTCTGCCGGTGCGGACCCGGGCCCGGCATGTTACCGGCGCGGCGGGCCATTAACCGTTACCGACTGCAATGTCCTGCTTGGCAGGATCCAGGCGGGCCACTTCCCTGCAATCTTCGGGCCCGGTGGTGATCAGCCGCTGGATGTCGAAACAGTGAGGCAGCAGTTCACGCAGCTCGCCGGACGTGTCACAGAGGCGCGCGCGGAAGAAACGTCAGCCGAGACAGTTGCCGAGGGCTTCCTGCGCATTGCTGTCGAAAACATGGCCAATGCGATCAAGAAGATCTCGGTGCAACGCGGCTACGACGTCACCGAGTACACGCTCAACTGTTTTGGCGGCGCCGCCGGCCAGCACGCCTGCCAGGTGGCGGACGCGCTCGGCATGACGCGGGTCTTCCTGCATCCGCTGGCGGGCGTCCTGTCCGCCTATGGCATGGGTCTGGCTGACATTCGCGCCATGCGCGAGGCGCAGCTGGACATGCCGTTTGACGAGGAATCGGCATACAGCGAACTCGAATTGCGTTGCGCACCGCTGCGCGACTCCGCAAGCCGCGAAGTTGCCGATCAGGGTGTCGCGGATGACCGCGTGTCGACGGTTACAAAGGTCCACCTCCGTTACGAAGGCACCGACACGAGCCTGCTTGTAGACCTCGGCGCAGGCGACGCTATGCTGGCTGAATTCGAAAATGCGCATCGCCGTCGCTTTGGCTTTATCTCGCCCGGACGAGGCCTCGTTATCGAAGCCGTGTCGGTGGAGGCGATTGGCGCCGGCGCCGCGCACTCCGAATTCTCGCTGCCCGATGCGCCCGGCGAAGCAACGCCGGCAGAAACCAGGCGCATGTATGCCGGCGGGCAGTGGCACGATGTACCGATTCTGGATCGCCGGCAGCTGCTCAGCGGCGACGAAGTGGCGGGACCGGCCGTCATCGTCGAATCCACGGGCACGATTGTCATTGAGCCCGGTTGGCATGCCAGCGTGAACGACCATGGACATGTCATACTCGAGCGGCACCGGCCGCGCGACGTGGTCGAGGCGATCGGCACGGACGCCGACCCTGTCATGCTCGAAGTGTTCAACAACCTGTTCATGTCCATTGCCGAGCATATGGGCGCCACGCTGCAGAACACGGCCTACTCGGTCAACATCAAGGAACGCCTCGACTTTTCCTGCGCGCTATTTAATGCCGCCGGAGACCTTGTCGCCAATGCGCCGCACATTCCGGTGCACCTCGGCTCGATGGGTGATTCGGTCAGGACGATCATCAGCGCGAACGCAGGGGACATTCGGCCCGGCAACGTCTATGTGCTCAACGCGCCGTATAACGGTGGCACACACCTGCCCGACGTCACCGTGATAACGCCGGCCTTCGATGCGGCGGGCAAAGAGATCCGCTTCTGGGTTGCGTCGCGTGGCCACCATGCGGACATCGGTGGGCGAACACCCGGCTCAGCCCCGCCGGACAGTACGCACATCGACGACGAAGGCGTGGTTATCGACAATTTCCTGCTGGTCGAGGACGGTCGGCTTCGGGAGCAGGAACTGCGCGCTCTGCTCGGTTCCGGCAAGTATCCGTGCCGCAATATCGAGCAAAATATCGCCGATCTTTCGGCACAGGTAGCTGCCAACGAAACCGGCGTCGCAGAACTGCACAAGATGGTCGCGCACTACGGTATCGACGTCGTCAATGCATACATGCGGCATGTCCAGGACAATGCAGAGGAATCCGTTCGGCGGGTCATGGACGTGCTCACCGATGGCGATTTCGAGTACCCGATGGATGACGGTAGCGTTATCCGCGTGCGCATTGCGGTCGACCGCGATGGGCGCAGCGCGACGGTCGACTTCACCGGAACGTCGCCGCAAAACCCGGGTAACTATAACGCCCCTGAAGCCGTCGCCAAGGCGGCAGTCCTGTATGTGTTCCGCACGCTGGTCGCTGATGACATCCCGCTCAACGAGGGCTGTTTCAAGCCACTCGACCTCGTGTTTCCGCGGCCATCCATGATCAGTCCTGAATACCCGGCTGCGGTCATGGCCGGCAATGTCGAAGTGTCACAGGCCGTCACCAATGCGCTTTATGGCGCACTGGGTGTGCTCGCCGCATCACAGGGCACGATGAACAACGTCTTTTACGGCAACGAGCGCTACCAGAATTACGAGACGATCTGTGGCGGCACCGGCGCAGGTCGCGACCACGACGGTACCAGCGCTGTCCACAGCCACATGACCAACACGCGCATGACGGACCCGGAAGTGCTCGAGACACGATTCCCGGTGCGCAACGAACGCTTTGCGATCCGCCAGGGGTCGGGCGGCCGGGGCCGCCACAAGGGCGGCGATGGCGTCATTCGCGAACTGGTTTTTCTCGAGCCAATGACCGCGACGATGCTGACGTCGCACCGCCGCGTGCCGCCTTTCGGTCTCGAGGGCGGCGAGCCCGGTGCCTGCGGCCGCAACTACGTCATCCGCTCGGACGGCACAACCCGGGAGCTCCGGGGCAATGACGAAACGTCACTCGCACCCGGAGACAAACTCGTCATAGAAACGCCCGGAGGTGGCGGCTTCGGCTCAGATCAGCTGCCACAACAGCGCGACGACGCACAGCCACCCAACGCAGAATGACAATGTGCGCAGCCATGGTATGCCCGCCGAATAAACCAGGTAGTGGACCAATCGCGCCCAGAAATAGACGTTGCAGGCCAGGACCGTCGTCGGGTTACTGATGCCGAGAGCATTCAGCATGAGAACCAGAGCCGCGAACATGACCAGGTTCTCCACCGAGTTGTAGTGCGCCTTTTTCATGCGCTCCGCCCACGGCGCCAGCGGCTTCGGGTTTTCCGGGTAGCCAACCGCGTCTTTCAGACCGCGAACCATGACCGTGTTGGTGACGTATGGCACCCACATGACCGCCGACAATGCAATCACCCATGTCAGGCTCATTAGTTCATTTGTCATTGTTGTTCTCCTGCTAATCCCAGCTGTTCGCTGTTTCGTCAAAGTACTTGTGCTGCCGGCGAATGACACAGAATCGCTGCCCCGTCGGCGCCTCCATGACTACCCAGGTCTTTACCGTCTCAATGCGCTTCGCCCCCAGTTGCTCCAGCCTTTTCACTTCCGCCTCGATGTCATCCGTTTCGATATCGAGATGTACGCGGCTCGCATGTTTGACAGCCTGTACTTCCAGGTACGGCTCGACATCGGGTGTTTCGAGCGTTGCATACTGGTCGAGTAGTGGCGCCTCGCGCTTGTAGCCAAGCGCGGCACTCCAGAAATCGGCAGCGCCTTCCAGGTCGTCAGTCTGGCAATCGATGATATATCCGGCGAGTCGGCTGCGATGCATGTTATTTCTCCGTTGATTGCACGGGGCGAGTCAGGTAGTCGCAGACATCGGCGTACGGCATGTCGCTCGGATAATCGCCAACAACAAACCCCAGTGACTTGTAACACTCGTAGGCCGGGATATTGTCCCGCAGCACGAACAGCGAGAACTCGTCTCCCGGGAAAAGCGTCGCCCCCACGTCCATCAGCATCTCGATCAGGCGTTTGCCGGCGCCACGGCCACGGACGTCTGGCCGCACAACCAGTCGCGCCAGGTGAATGCGACCATCACGTTCGTAGAGTTGCCCGAAGCCGACGAAGTCATCGCGCTCGGCCATGCAAAACGACGCCATTTTCTGCCCATAGATGTCTTCGAAAATGGTCTCGCGTGTGAACGGGTAGCGAAACGTCGGTCCGCCCCAGATAACGACATCGTGCTGGTCTCCGAACCAGGCCATAAGGGCCTCGATATCGGCGGCGGTCGCCTTGCGCAGCGACCAGTCCTCACGATGCGAATCCCCCCGTGTCATTGCCAGCTATTTTCCCGGCATCGTCTCCGCAAAGTAGCGGTCGAATGCACGGTGCACGGTTTGAGGGGAGATGCCGAGGGCCTCGACAGCCTCGTTGAATTTTTCCATCTCACCGACATCACGCCGGCCATCGGCAGCGATGACTTTGAGTGCCATCAGCGCAATATCCTCTTTGTCACCCTCGGTCAATGTCGGCGCAAGATCGATCAGGGCCTGCCCGAGGTCCGGGTTCTCCGCCATTTCGCGTATCGCACGCCGCAGCAACTCGAGTGACTCGGCTCCCTGCAATGCGAAGTGATCGCCTATAAGGTCAATCATCTTTGCTGACTCTTCCGGCTCGATCGTGCCGCTGCCGCGAGCGATAAAGATCAACATCGCGGCCACGAGAAATTTCGAATCGTAGGTTTGGGTGCCCTCGCCTGTCTCCACGACAAGGTGCGTGCCTTCGAGCTTTTTCGATTTGATCGTGTCGCTCATTTCTCGTTACTTGACGTTGTAGCGCTTGCGCATGACTTTGACCGACCTCGTTATTAGCTGCTCCAGGACCGTTTCGTCAACGTCCTCCAGCTTGTTGATGTAGAGGCATGATCTGCCGGTCTTGTACTTGCCGAGCTTCGTCATCAGTGCACCGAAGTCATCAAAGCCGGGCATTATGTAGATCGACAGATTCTGTTTGCGTGGCGAGAAGCCGGTCAGCATGAAATCGCCTTCGCGCCCGCTGTCGTACTTGTAATGGTACTTGCCATAGCCCACCAGGCTGCTACCCCACATCCTGGCGTTCTTGCCGGTAGCCCGACGCATCATGGCGGCGACCTTCCTGGCGTCGGCCCGCTTGCGGGGGTCATCCACGGCGTTCAGGAACGTCGCGACGCTCGACCCGGTTTCCTTTGTCTTGTTTTCCGCCATAGGAGAACCTCCCGACGCCTCATCATACCCCCAGATTCCGGCCTAGTGCGAGGTTCCAAACAGCCGGTCACCCGCATCACCCAGCCCCGGAACGATGTATTTGTTGTCATCGAGGCGCTCGTCGATCGACGCGGTGTACACCGGAACGTCGGGATGCGCACGCTCGACGAAGGTCAGGCCCTCCTCGCAGGTCACAATGCAAATAACAACGATCTGGCCGGCGCCCTCCCTCTTGAGAACGTCGATGGCGGCCGCGGTCGAGCCGCCAGTCGCCAGCATTGGGTCGATAATGATGCAGGTGCCGCCCTTGACCTGTGGCGGAAAGCGCTCGTAGTAACTGACGGGCTGCTTCGTTTCTTCGTCACGATATAGCCCGACAAAACCGACACGCGCGGTCGGTACCAGCTCGAGGATGCCTTCGAGCATGCCAACGCCGGCGCGCAAGATCGGCACGACGACGATATCGGTGTCGATCTTGTGACACTTTGCCGTCGCCAGCGGCGTCTCAACCTCGACTTCCCTGGTCTTGATGTTCTTCAGCGCCTCGTAGCACAGGAACTTGGTGATCTCCGTAGCCAGCTCCCGGAAGCGCTTATGCCCGGTCTGCACATCGCGAATGATCGCAAGCTTGTGCTGTACGCAGGGGTGGTCGATTTGTTCATGCATGGTTTTGCTCCGTTATTCTTTTTCACTACTCGTCCACATGGCGTACTCGGTACCAACGGGATCCACAAAGTGGAAGCGCTTACCGCCCGGGAAATCGAAAGTTTCCTGGCTGATGCTGGCGCCGAGTTCCTGCACGCGCAGGTAGTCGCGTTCGATGTCCTGCGTGTAGAACACGAGCAGTACTCCGGTTCCCGGCGCGGGTTCCCCGGAGCGGCGCAAACCGCCATCTAGGCGACCATCATTGAAACTGTAGTAGTCGGGACCCCACTCCTGGAATTCCCAGCCAAAAAGCTGGCTGAAGAATTCACGGGCCTTGTCGAGATCGGTTACCGGGATCTCGACATAATCAATTCTGCTTTCCTTTCTCATCAGTCGTTCCTTTCGCGTTGCGTAGCGGGTGTTCGCGATTCTCGGTGCCCTGGGCCTGATCACGAATCGCCATCAGGCTGGTGTCCATGACCTTGCCCATGGTGCTACCTCGCTCACTCGCCGGGCTCGTGCCCGATGGCTTTCAGAAAACCGGCCTTGTCAGCAGGCGAGATCATGATTCGCCGCCATTTGCCATAGCGAATTCGGATGCGATCCATTGACAGCGCCGGCGACGACAGGGGGCTTCTCGTCTCTTCTACGGCCGTGATCTGGTCAATCGGAACGTTCCAGCGAAACGGACCGGCAGCGATGCGAATGCGCCCGCGATCGACCGTGTAATGCGTGCCAACAAGCAGCCAGACCATCAGCGCGTCAATGACGATCATGACCAGTATCAGCCCGGTCATGGCCAGCGGGTCGCCCGCCTGCATTGCCGCCGCGCCCATGGCAAAGGTCTGCCCGATGATGACGACGATCAATAGCACCTGGAGCCATCGATCGACCTTGGACTTGAAGCGCCGCGCGGCCATCAGGTGAACGTCTCGCTGACCCAGACACCGATGAGTTGCGACAGTATGACGACCAGGATCGCGATGCCGAGATGCTCGCCGATGATCATGACAGGAGACGCATTCTGCGCTTTGGCCAGGAAGTAGCTGAGCACCGTTATTACAATCATGGCCCAGGCAATCGACGCGAGGACGGCCTGGTCGAGCGGCAACAGCAGCAACGGTACCGCGAAACTCAGCGCAAAAAAGAACTTGTTCAGAAACGTCGAAATGGTCGCCGCCCATACATGCCCGTGTGTCGTGTTCGGGTCTGCTTCCTCGGCCAGGTGAATGCCAAGGGCATCGGACATGGCATCGGCCACTGCTATGACGAAAATGCCGCCGAGAACGGCGGCCACGGACCCGGTGCCGGCGTTCAGCCCCGTCACCAGCCCGATCGTCGTAATTACACCCGAAGTCGCACCGAAGTACAGCCCGGTGCGGGCGCCATCGCTACTTAAAAAGCCCATTTTTTCCTATCCAGTCAGTGACTTGCCATAGACGCAGACTTCCCTGTCGTCGCCTGGCATCGTGTGCATTCTCTCAAACTCAAAGCCCAATTTCCTGATCAGGCCGATCGAGGCGTCGTTTCCCGGCGAAATGATAGCAATCAGGCGATCCAGCGCCAGCTCGTCACGTGAGTAGTCGACGACAGCCACGGCTGCCTCGTAGGCATATCCTCGCCCGCAATGATCAGGCAGCGTGGAGTAACCAATATCCGGCTCGTCGAGCCCGTCGCGCCGAAACAGGCCACAGATACCGACCGGCGTGTCGTCTCCCTTGAGTGAAATTCGAAACGGGCCATAGCCGTAGGCCTCGTAAAGATGCAGCGCACCTTTTTGCATCGCTTCTTCGGCATCCGGGATGGTGCGTATACCGCGATCGCCGACGTGGCGAACGAACGCGGGATCGTTCCAGACGGCGAGCATGAGCGCCGCATCATCGAGCGTCATCTGGCGGAGCCGGAGCCGTTCGGTTTCGAGCACTCAGAACGCCCCGTCAAAGAAGTCGACAAGCCCTGTTTCAAGGCAATACTCCGCGCCAACGATCAGGAGGCCATCATTGCGCTCGAGCTGCTCGATGATTTCCGATCCGTGGCGCACACGCTCGACAGATGCCTGGACATTTGCACGCACAGCCTGCGCTGCGATCAGTTCCGGATCGCTACCGGCGGAGTTCGCCAGCAACGGCTCCACCGATGGCCGGATAAACTCGACAATCGCGCCTATATTGCGTGATGTACTTGCCGACGGCTGCAGCAATTCCTGCATGGTAGCCTCGATGGCTCCGCAATTTGAATGCCCCATTACAACGACAAGACGCGTCCCGAAGTTCGCTGCAGCGAATTCGATGCTGCCAATCTGAGATGGCGCCACCACGTTACCGGCCACACGGATCACGAACAGGTCTCCAAGGTGCTGGTCAAATACGATCTCGGCCGGGACGCGAGAATCCGAGCACCCGACAATGATCGCAAATGGCTGCTGGCCGCCTGCCAGGTCCCTGCGCAGTGTCTCCGCATCAACACGATGCGCCGGCTTGTTGGCGGCAAAGCGCCGGTTGCCCTCGCGCAAACGTTCCAGTGCCGCGCGCGCGTTTACCATCCGCCTGTCATCTGCCAGGAACTGTACAGAAATTGTTGCTGAGTACCGGTCGGTGTAGTGTGGTCCTGGATCTCGAACGACTTGAGTTCGAAGTCGCCTTCCAGGAGGTGCGTCAGGCTCTCGATCGAATAGCGCCTTACATCGAGGCCGCTGCACCGGTCCGGTCCTTCCGGACCAAAGGTCGCAAGCACGAAATATCCCTTGGGCACGAGTGCCGTGCGCATCGTTTCGAGATAGGTATTGACCTTCGTATCATCGTTCATGAAATGAAACACGGCCCTGTCATGCCACAGGTAGTAGCGCCCCTTTGGCGCCCACTCGAGAATGTCGGCCTGTATCCACCTGACCCGCGACGCAGCATCGCCAAGACGCATGCGGGATTGCGCTATCGCCGTGTTAGAGATGTCCAGCACCGTGATGTCGCTGTAGTCGGAGTTGACCAGGATGTCGACCAGTGTCGACACGCCACCGCCGACATCGATGATCGGCGCCTCTGTCGGCACCCCGGTTTCCCGGATCATCTTCATAGACACGGCCGGCGCGTCCTGGTACCAGGAATGCAGGTTCGGATCCGTGTTTTCGTACACGTGATCCCAGTGGTCTTTCCTCGACACGGTCATACGGATTCCTCCGTCAAAGTCAGCCGAGCTTGCGGATTCCTATCGCCTCGCGGATCTGCGCCAGGTAGGGCACTGATATCTCGCGCGCCCGTTCGGCACCTTTGCGCAATTCCGCCTCGACGGCGCCCGGATCGGCAATCAGTCGATTGTACTCCTCGCGCGCCGGCTTGATCTGTTCATTGATGTACTCGAACAGGGTTTGTTTCATCTCGCCCCAGGCGATGCCATCGGCGAAGCGCTGCGCGATTTCAGCCGTTTCTGCGGGCGTGGCGAACGCCTTGTAGATATCGAACAACGTGCTATCCGCCGTGTCCTTGGGCTCACCGGGCTCGAGGCTGTTGGTCTTGATCTTCATGATCAGTTTTCTGAGCCGCTTTTCTTCGGCGAACAACGGTATCGTGTTGTTGTAGCTCTTCGACA
This sequence comes from Woeseiaceae bacterium, assembly GCA_037386905.1. Classification (GTDB taxonomy): domain Bacteria; phylum Pseudomonadota; class Gammaproteobacteria; order Steroidobacterales; family Woeseiaceae; genus UBA1847. Next base: position 25,250 of record JARRLQ010000007.1, on the reverse strand, counting down.
TCTTGCGGCCATCCAGGCCTTTCAGCACTGCCGTGTCTTCACCGATGACCGCCTCGGGCAAGACGAAGATTTCACCGTAATGGTGGTTGAATCGCTGTGCAATGTCGCGTGCCATTTCGACGTGTTGCTTCTGGTCCTGTCCAACCGGCACCTTGTGCGACCTGAACATCAGGATATCGGCCGCCATCAGGATCGGATAGCTGTAGAGGGCCATGGTTACGCCCTTGTCGGGGTCCTTGTTGCCGCCCTCGACATTGGCCTGCACTGACGCCTTATAGGAATGCGCGCGGTTCATCAGCCCCTTGGCCGTCATGCCGTGCAGTATCCATGTCAGTTCAGGAATCTCGGGAATATCCGACTGCCGGTAGAAATATGCATGCTCTGTGTCGAGCCCGAGCGCGAGCCATGATGCCGCAATCTCGAGGGTCGACTGTCCGATCTTGTCAGGGTCTTCGTTCTTGGCCAGCGAGTGATAGTCCGCCAGAAAGTAAAAGTGATCTGTGTCGAGGTCCCTGCTCGCCTCGATGCCGGGCCGGATCGCGCCGACATAGTTGCCGATGTGCGGCGTGCCGGTCGTCGTGATTCCGGTCAGGTAGGTAACCTTGCTCATCAATATCCTGCTGCTTGGCCGTCTTTGCGTACTTCGGAGGCGCCATAGTACACGCCTTCCTGGGCATCCCACATTATTGCCTGGTAGCCGCCAAACTCATGATTGCTCGGCCCAATGCGGTGACCTTTCGCTTCGAGCGCCGCTCGCGTCTCCTTGCTGAAGCCTGTTTCGAGATGGACGACGCCGCCATCGTGCATGACTTCCCCGGTCGGTTGCGAAGAGCCTTTGTGATTGACACGACCGGCGTCACCAGCCTCCTGCAAATTCATACCGAAATCGACCATGTTGACAATGATCTGCGCATGCCCCTGCGGCTGCATCGCGCCGCCCATCAGGCCAAAACTCATGAGAGGCTCGCCATCTTTCATGACAAAGGCCGGGATGATGGTATGGAATGGCCGCTTGCCGGGTTCGAGCGCGTTGGCGTGATCCGGATCCAGCGAAAACAGGTCTGCCCGGTTCTGCAATACGAAGCCGAGATCGCCGGGCGTCATGCCGGAGCCCATGCCGTTGTAGTTACTCTGGATCAGGCTGATCATGTTGCCGGCGCTGTCTGCAACGGTCATATAGATCGTGTCGCCGTCCTCGAGCTTCGTATCACCGGCCGGCAGTGAGCGGGCCGCCGTGTCCATCGAAATCAGCTCGCGCCTTTGTGCGGCGTATTCCTTCGATATCAGCGTATCGACAGGGACGTCGACGAAGTCCATATCGGCGTAGTACTTCGCGCGGTCCTCGAAAGCCAGCTTCTTGGCCTCAACCAGCACGTGTACATACTCGGCACTGCCGAAGCCCATTGATCGAATGTCGAATCCTTCCAGGATGTTGAGGATCTGCAACGCGGCGATGCCCTGGCCGTTCGGCGGCAGTTCGTAGACGTCCCAGCCACGGTAACTGGTCGACACCGGCGTCACCCATTCGGACGTGTGCGCCGCGAGGTCCTCGTAGCGCAGCAGCCCCCCCTGCTCGGTCATGTAAGCATCGATGCGGCGTGCGATGTCTCCCTTGTAAAAAGCATCGCGACCGCCGTCGGCAATCGCCTGCAGAGTGTCCGCGAGGCGCGGGTTCCGGAATACCTCGCCTTTCTTCGGCACGCGCCCCCTTGGCATGAATGTGTCGGCAAAACCAGCGTAGTGCCCGATACGGTTCTGATTGACGACGAGCAACCGTGCGATCTCCTGGGTGACGGGAAATCCCTCGCGAGCATAGCGGATCGCAGGCGCGAGTAATTCGTCCATCGGCAGCGAACCGAATCGGCCGTGCAGTTCGAACCAGCCATCGACAGCGCCAGGCACGCTGACCGGCAACGGTCCGTATTTCGGAATCTCCTTCAGGCCGTGCTTGCGGAAATACTCCAGCGTCATCAGCGCAGGCGCGCGTCCGGATGCATTCAGACCGACAAGCTCGCGATTTTCCGCATCCCAGACGATCGCGAACAGGTCACCGCCGATGCCGTTGCCCGTGGGCTCCATCAGGCCGAGCGCCGCGTTGGCGGCAATTGCTGCATCGACGGCATTGCCGCCTGCCTTGAGAACATCCAGGGCGATCTGGGTCGTCAGCGGGTGGCTCGTCGCAGCCATGCCGTTGCGCGCGATGACCTCCGAGCGGGATGCGAAAGGAAGGCCGGAATTGCGGTCGTACCCAGGCTTCGTGTCAGCCACGGCATTGCCTCCGAGTGTAATCATTGCAAGGCCTGCGAAAAGAAATTTGCATCTCATAGCGAATGCGAGCTTACGGTATGATGCGACGCATGGCCAATGATTACACGGACAAGAACCCCGACCTCGGCAAGCTGTTTGGCGACCATATCGCCACCGTCTGCGCCAGGCACGATCATGCGCTCGAGAACGCAGGTGCAGCCCATGCAGTCATCTTCTCCGGCTGCCCGAAAACCGTGTTTCTTGACGATCACCAGTACCCGTTCAAGGCCAACGCACACTTCCTGGGCTGGGCGCCGCTGCCCAGGTTGCCGCTTTCATACGTCATTTATACGCCTGGCGAACAACCGCGCCTCGTCTATTACCTGCCGCATGATTACTGGCACCCGGTACCGGGGAAACCCGACGGTTTCTGGACCAGTGAATTTGATGTACGGGTCGTGCACACTGTCGACGACATTGGCGATCACCTTCCCGAAGATCGTGACAAGTGCATCCTTATCGGCGAGATTGACGACGAGGCGCACGCATTCGGCATCGACCGCGTCAACCCGACGTCTGCCATCAACATCCTGCATTACGCGCGTGGTTTGAAGACCGAATACGAACTGGCCTGCCTGCGGCTGGCGTCGCAGCGCGGTGCCGACGGGCACAGGGCCGCCGAAGCCGCCTTTCGCGCGGGTTGTTCGGAATTCGACATTCATCGTGCCTATTGCAAGGCAGTCAGTCATACCGACAATGAACTGCCCTACTCCAACATCGTTGCGCTCAATGCACATGGCGCAGTCCTGCATTACACAGAATTTGATCGCGAGCCGCCGCAGCCCGTTCGCTCTTTCCTGATCGACGCCGGCGCCCAGGTGCATGGTTACGCCTCCGATATCACGAGGACATATGCCTACGACGATGCGCGCTTTGCAGAACTGATCGAGCGCATGAACAGCGCGCAGCTCGACATCTGCTCCAGGATTCGCGCGGGCGTCAGCTACAGCGACCTTCACGTCGAGACGCACCGCATCCTGTCAGGCGTGCTCACCGATGCCGGCATCGTCAGCGGCGATCCCGACACGCTGCTTGCGACAGGCGTCAGCTCAGCGTTCTTTCCGCATGGGCTGGGCCACCTCCTCGGCCTGCAGGTTCATGATGTCGGCGGCTTCATGGAGAATGAATCGGGCACCACGATCGATCCCCCGAGTGGTCACCCGTACCTGCGGCTGACACGTGAGCTTGAAGAGAATATGGTGCTAACCGTCGAGCCGGGTATCTATGCCATCGACATGCTGCTGGAAAAGCTGCGCGGCACGCCTGCCGAAAATCATGTGAACTGGGAAGGGGTCGACTGGCTGCGACCGTTCGGCGGGGTACGCATCGAGGACAATGTGCGCGTTACAGCTGACGGCTGCGAAAACCTGACACGCAATGCCTTTGCAACAAATCTGTAAGTCCTGCCCCATATAATCGCACGCCTCGCGAGCAATGCCCGCTACTGGTGCAGCCGGCGCCAGTGACTGACCGTATTTTGTGGCTCGTACGCGGTACGAATCTTGCAAGTCATTTGAATCATGGCCACCAGTAATCGCAAGTCATCCCTGCGCGGGCTGCGTACGTTTTGCGTCGCCGCGCAACATACGAGCTTCCGTTCCGCCGCCGACGAGTTGTTCGTAACGGCATCGGCTGTCAGCCACCAGGTCAGGAACCTCGAGGAGGAGTTTGACCTGCAACTGTTCGACCGCAGCGGCAGATCGCTGCAACTGACTGCAGACGGGCAGGCACTCTACGACGATGTCAGCCCCCTGATCGCGCAGCTCGACGAAGTCACAACGCGCCACCGCAACCTGAGGCCCAGGGACATCCTGCGTATTTCCGTGCAGCCTTTCTTTGCCAGCGAACTGTTTGTACCGCGGCTGCCGGACTTTCGCCGCCAGCATCCCGATATCGAAATCAAGGTCGATACGAGCGACGAGTCGTCAGAGAAGCATCCCGCGGGCTCCGACGTGTCTATTCGGGTGTTCAGTTCGCCGCCCGATTCGATGCCATCAGATCGTTTATTTGCATTGCGCCTGGTTCCCGCTGCGTCGGCGGAGTTTCGCGACAAGGTCAAACTGCAGGGCAGGCGGATTCGCGGCGACTTCCCAGTAATCGTGCACGAGAGCCGGCCGCGGGCATGGCTCGATTGGCAAAAAAAGTCCGGCATCAGCGTGCCAACCGGCTCTGCGTCCCTTCGTCTCGATTCGATGATCGCCGTCGCGCGAGCAGCGGAACGTGGCCTGGGCGCAGCGCTCGTGCCATCGCAGCTCAGTGACAGCTGGTTCGACACGGGCGCGCTCGTGAAGCTGTTTCCCGAAGAACTGCCGACCGACGATGCCTATTACCTCGTTTGTCGCAAGGAAGATGAGGGAAACGAAAATGTGCAGCTCCTGCGCTCGTGGGTGCTTTCGCAGTTCGGCGGCATCTAGCGCAGTGTCGTCGCAGGCTTCTGTTACAGAGTGATGACGCGAGCACATGAAAAATCCTCAACTTCGGCAAGAGTTTTATTCGTTTGTGAGAAACCTGCTGCGTCCGTATCGTTTTTCGCGAGGGATGAGATTGCACGTCCCGCGAATAACTCTCTGGATATCGCTTGGAGGCAAAACGATGAGTAAACGAAATCATTTCAACGGGACCGGTGCAGGCGCCAAAATGCTCTGCGGTTTGTCAATTGCACTTGCGTGCGCACCGGCCTGGTCTGATTCCAACAACGTAAAGTACACGATGACCGTACTTCGGGATACTGCGTACGGCAGCAAGATCATGGAGCAAAAGTACGAGCAGGCAATCGACAAGATCAAGCAACGACCCGGCAGGTACGACGCATTTTCCAAAGGGACGAACCTGTGCGTGGCCTATACCAAGTCCGGCGAACTCGACCTGGCTGAAGAGGCTTGCGAGGCAGCCGTGGCTGCTGCGCGAACCGCAAAACTCAAGCAGTCACGAAGTGCTTTCAGCGACCCTGTCAATGAGACCCGCGTTCGAAACCTTGCTGTCGCACTATCGAATCGCGGCGTGCTCCGGGCGGTCAATGGGCAGTCCGAAGAGGCCCGTGATGACTTTAACGCAGCACTCGCGCTCGATACGCGGTTGTCGGCCCCAAAAGTCAATCTCGCAAGGCTTGGAAACGGGGAAACGGACCCGGCGTAAAACCAACCTCTGGTCATTGAGTCCCTTCGATGACCGATCCGGCGGCCCGCCAATTCCCCCTTGGCGGGCCGTCATTCTATGGCGGCTTGCTCTCGTTCCGCTTGCAGTCGCTGTTTGACCTTTGCACCTTTGCGTTCCAGCACCGGCTGAACAAGGCGCCGCAACCACGGCATCAACGCGATGATCCGCGACAACACCGCAGTGCTGAGCGGTATCGCGACCTCTCTCTTGCGGTTGCTGCAGATATCCACGACCACCCGGGCAACTTCCTCCGCGGTACTGATCGGCTGCGACATCGTCAGGTCTGCAACCACATCGAGATTGTCCATGATAAAACTTGTGTCGAGCGGCCCGGGCGAGACGAGCGCCACCTTTACGTTCGTACCACGCAACTCTTCGGCTAACGCATACGTGAACGTGCGCAAACCGGACTTGGCTGCCGAGTAAGTAACCTGCCCGGGTAATGGCTGCCTGCCAGCGAGCGATCCGACGTTGACGATCGCGCCGCCACCCTGCTGCTTGATGTACGGTAAAGCGATGCTCGTTAGCATGACAGGTGCGCGGAGGTTAACGTCGACCATGACGCCGTGATCTTCGGCCGGGACACTCTCGAACGGGCCCCGCCGGTGGAAGCCGGCATTGTTGACGAGTATGTCGATGCGGCCGAATTCAAACTCGGTTTTCCTGAACACATCGACGCACGCATCGGCGTCCGCAACATCCATCGTGAAGATCTCGACGCGCGTCTTGTCACGCAGCTCCTCGGCGATCGCCTCGAGTTTGCGCCTGCCGCGAGCGACCAGCATCAGGTTTGCACCCGCATCGGCAAAAAGCCGCGCGGCGGCTGCACCCACACCTTCGGAGCCGCCGGTAATGACGACGGTCTTGTCTTTGAAATTCATCGGGGGAGTTTACTAAAACCCGAAGTAGCCTTTGATTTTTTTCCACCACGACGTTTCCCAGCCATACACTTCGACGAACTGGTCTTCGTCGAGCGTCGCTACGGGCATAGTGGTGTCGGGCGTATTCTCTTCATTGGCGGCAAGGTCTTCCGGGCGCAACTCGAGCTTGCCGGCCTTGCCCTCCCGTGCCTCGGTCAGGCCATCGACGGCGAGACTCAGGTACGGAAGCACTTCATCATCGACAATGTCGTCAAGGAACACGGCATCCGGATCGAAGGCTTCCTTCGAGAGGATGACGCAATCTTCACCGGAAAATGCTTTGTCGTTGCTGATGGCCCTGATTCCCTTGCACAGGAGCATATAGAGTAGTCTGGAATGCCGCGCCAAGCTGTGAGTCGTCTCACAAGACCCAAAAATCGAGAATTTTCTTTTATAAACAGATCCTTACAATAATCGCCAGACCCCAAATGACGCTTTTCGGCGACAATCAGGCTAAACTGTGCGGTCCGAACAACAACAACCGGCTGCGCCACGCCTGATCCATGATTCTGCGACTCTCACGACTACTGCCCGTGATTCCGGCCATCCTGCTGATAGCTTGCGGCGAGGAGGCTTCGGCACCCGCGCGCGGTGGCTGGGGCGGCCCGGCCAAGGTCGTGACACAGCAGGTCGAACGGCAACACATCGTTGACACGATCGAAGCCCTGGGAACGGCGCGGGCCAATGAATCCATCGAAATCCAGCCCCGGATTTCCAGCCTGGTAGAGAATTTCGAGTTTGAGGAAGGTCAGCAGGTCGAACAGGGGCAGCGACTGGTGCAACTCGAGGACAACGAAATCCTCGCCGGCCTGAGGCTGGCCGAGGCCAGCCTGTCCGAGAGCCGCAGCCTCTACAACCGCAGCAAGTCGCTGGCAGACACGCAGGCAATCTCCGCCTCCAATCTCGATCAATTGCTCGCACAGGTGCGCGTGGACGAAGCCTCGGTCGAAGCGGCAAAAGCGCGGCTGGCCAACACGGTCATCCGCGCTCCGTTCGCCGGTAGAATCGGTCTGCGCAGAGTCAGCCCGGGCAGTTTCGTCGACACTTCCACGGTCATTACGACCCTCGATGACATCAGCAGGATCAAACTCGACTTTTCAGTGCCCGAGACGTTCCTGACCGTGCTTTCAGAAGGCATGAACATCGCGGCGGACAGCCTCGACTATCCCGACCGCAAGTTTGAGGGCAAGGTAGTCAGCATCGATACTCGCCTGGACCCTGTTTCGCGTGCGATCCAGGTGCGCGCCATCATCCCGAACGAGGATGGCTTGCTCAGACCTGGCATGTTCATGTCCGTGGAGTTGCAGCGCGACCGCGGAGAAGTCGTGGTCGCACCGGAGCAGTCGATCGTGCCCGAGGGTGGTAATCAGTATGTATTCGTCGTCGCAGACGGTACGGCAGAGAAACGCCGCGTCGTCCTCGGGCGCCGAATCCCGGGCTTTGTGGCTGTCGAAAGCGGCCTCGAAGCCGGCGAATCAGTCATTATCGAAGGCACCCACAAGGTTATTGACGGATCTGCCGTCGAGGTTCCGGGGCAGGCTGCCGCGCAACGCCCGGAGCACGTATCCGATTCGGACCGCACGTAGCCCGCCGGCATGCTGATATCCGACATTTCCGTACGCCGCCCGGTATTTGCCGCGGTCATCTCGCTGATCCTCGTGATTCTTGGCGTGATGGCGGCCAGCCGCATGACGGTTCGCGAATACCCGGCGATCGAGCGGCCCACCGTGTCGATTACCACGAACTACCGCGGTGCAGCAGCCAATATCGTGGAGCGGCGCGTTACCCAGGTGCTCGAGGACCAGCTCGCCGGAGTCTCGGGCATTTCCAAGATGTCGTCCACGAGCATGGACGAACTCTCGGCGATCAACATCGAGTTCCTGGCGGATATCGACATCGACGCCGCGGCCAATGATGTGCGCGACCGTGTTTCGAGAATGCTCAACTTCCTTCCGGAGGAAGCCGATCCGCCCATTGTCGCAAAACAGAACGATGCTGCCGAGACAACCATGTGGCTCAACGTGTCGAGCGACACCCGTTCGATCATGGAAGTTTCCGACTTTGCCGAGCGCTACCTTATCGATGCACTGGCTTCGGTTGAGGGTGTCGCTCGAATTCGCGCCAACGGCCTGCGCCGGCCGGCAATGCGCATCTGGATCGACCCGAAACGGCTCGCCGCTCGCCGCCTGACGGTGGCCGATATCGAAAACGCCCTGCGGCGTGAGAACGTTCAGATTCCTGCCGGGCGCCTTGAGTCCAGCACGCGAGAGTTTACCTTGCGAACCGATACGGGCATGCACTCGGTCGATGACTTTCGCCGTCTCGTGCTGCAGGAAGGTGAGGACAACTACATGATCCGGCTCGGCGAAGTGGCTGACGTGGAGCTTGCACCCGAGGACGATCGAAGTTACGCAGCAACGAATGGCGTGCCTGGTATGAGCCTGGGCATCATTCCCCAGGCGCAGGCGAACATGTTGACGGTCAATACGGCCGTCGGCGAACGCATCAAAGAGCTGCAGGCATCGTTACCGTCCGACATCAATCTCGCGGTAACAATCGACAGCTCAATATTCATTCGGACATCGCTGCTCGAAGTGGCGAAGGCACTGGGGCTCGCCATGCTTCTGGTGCTGGCAGTCATTTACGCGTTCCTTGGCACGGTGCGAGCGACGCTCATTCCGGCTGTGACGATTCCAATTTCGATCATCGCCGCGTTCATCGTCATGGCTTCCATGAATTTTTCGATTAATACGCTGACATTGCTCGGCTTCGTGCTCGCCATCGGTCTCGTCGTCGACGACGCCATCGTCGTCCTCGAGAATATCGTACGGCGAATCGAGGGCGGCGAGCCGACTCTGCTCGCGGCCACCAACGGCAGCCGCGAAATCGGTTTCGCGGTCATAGCGACGACGCTCGTCCTCGTTGCGGTCATTCTTCCTGTCTCGTTCATGCCCGGGAACATCGGCCTGATCTTCGGCGAATTTGGCCTTTCCCTGGCCGCTGCCGTCGTGTTTTCCAGCCTGATCGCGCTCACCCTGGTGCCAATGCTGACGTCCAAACTGTTCTGGGATAACCGCCTGCATCGCGGCTGGGTTGCGCGCGCACTCGACAATTTTTTCAGGTCATTGTCCCACGGGTATGAACGTTTGATTCGTCGTGCGATTCGACACCCGGTTCTCGTCATCAGCGCTGCGCTCGCGATTTTCGGCGGCAGTCTGACACTTCTTAATTTTCTGCCGCAGGAATACATGCCGCGGGAAGATCGGGGCATGGCGATGGTCAACCTGACAGCTCCCGACGGGGCGAGCCTCGACTACACGATCAGGTACATCAAGGCTGCCGAGGAGATCGTGATGCGTGACATTGAACGTGGTGATGTCCTGCAGGTTCTCGGGCGGTCCGGCACATGGGGCCGCGGCGGCGTAAATACCGGGATGGTGTTTGCGCCACTGGAGGTGTGGTCGAAGCGCGAGCGCAGTGCAAACGAGATTGTTCGTGGCTGGAACATGCAGCTCGGCGATCTTGTCGGCGTGCAGGCATTTGCTTTCGCGCCGGGCAACTGGCGTCTTGGCCAGAGCAGCCGGCCTCTTGCAATCGTCCTTGGCGGTGTGGACTACGGGCAGCTGGCCGAGTGGCGCGACATTGTCATCGCGGAGGCGCGGAAGAACCCTGGCCTGTCGAACATCGAATCCGATTACCGGGAGCGGAAGCCGGAAATCGATGTGCGCGTAGATCGCAATCGGGCGGCAGACCTTGGCGTATCGCTGTCAAATATCGGCCGTACCCTCGAGACCATCCTCGGCTCGAGAATCGTCACCACCTTTGTCGATGGTGGCGAGGAATACAATGTCATCCTGCAGGGCATGGAAGACCGTCGCCAGACACCTAGCGACCTCGATGCCATTTACGTCAGATCGGATACTTCCGGCCAGTTAATACCGTTATCAAATCTCGTAACTCTCGTCGAGGTTGCCGGGCCCCTGGACCTCAGGCGCTTTGACCAGATGCGTGCAATCACGATTTCGGCGACATTGAACGAGGGGTATTCCCTGGGCACCGCGCTCGATGATATGGAGCGAATTGTCAGGGAAAGCCTGCCGCCCTCCGTTCGCCTCAATTACGATGGCGAATCACGCGACTACAAGAACACCGGCAACACCATATACTCGACATTCCTGCTGGCGCTCGTCATCGCTTACCTCGTGCTCTCGGCACAATTCGAGAGCTTCAAGCATCCGCTGATTATCATGACCACGGTACCGTTGGCCATAACCGGCGCGCTCGTTGGCCTCGTAATTTTCGGCGCCTCGCTCAACATCTTCAGCCAGATTGGTGCCATCATGCTGATCGGTCTTGCCGCCAAAAACGGCATCCTGATCGTCGAATTCGCGAATCAGCTCCGGGATCGTGGCATAGAGTTTCGTGAGGCCGTCATCGAATCAGCGAAGACTCGCCTGCGGCCGGTCCTGATGACCAGCATGTGCACTGCGGGAGGCTCGATTCCACTGATTCTGGCTACAGGCGCCGGGGCATTGTCACGGCAATCGATCGGCGCCGTGGTGTTCTTTGGAGTCACGATCGCCGTATTGCTCACGCTTGTCGTCGTCCCCACGGTGTATGCACTGGTGGCGAAGAATACGCACTCGCCCGAGTATGTGTCGCAACTGATCGAGAAGCTGAAGGGCGAAGTCGTTGCGAGTCCGACGGCGACAAAATCGCCTTAGGTGATTCTGGACGCACGAAGTGTGCCCGTAGGACCAGCAGCTTGCTGCTGGTCATCCAACCTGACAAAAAAGGCCGGCAATTGCCGGCCTTCTTGTCCAGGAAGTACATGTGTCGCGGAGCACATGGCTGTGCGAGAGCGACGTGTCCCTAAATGCTACGCCTCCGCTTCGGTTTCCACGTCGGCGGATTGTTCCGTCAGCATGACGATTGCCATCGGCGCGGCATCACCCGGACGCGGGCCCGTCTTCAGGATGCGCAGGTATCCTCCCGGGCGGTCCTTGAAACGCGGGCCGAGGTCGGTAAACAGCTTGCCAACGACTTCCTTGTCGCGCAGGCGATCGAAGGCCAGGCGGCGATTTGCCACGCTGTCTTCTTTCGCCAGGGTAATCAGCGGCTCGACGACGCGGCGCAGTTCCTTGGCTTTAGGCAACGTCGTCTTGATCGTCTCATGCTTCAGGATCGACGCCGCCATGTTGCGAAACATGGCCTTGCGATGTGAGCTGATACGACCCAGTCGACGACCGGATTTCTTATGACGCATTGTTCTATTCCAGGTTAGTTGCGGTCAGAGCCATTTTCGTGAAAAGGGCTCTGACCCCGTTTGACTTACGCCGGCAGCCCGAGCTCATGCTCGGGACGCAGGCTGGCCGGCGGCCAGTTCTCGAGGCGCATGCCAAGACCGAGGCCGTGGCCCTCGAGGACTTCCTTGATTTCGGTCAGCGACTTCTTGCCGAGGTTCGGCGTACGCAGCAACTCTACCTCGGTACGCTGCACGAGATCACCGATATACATGATGTTCTCGGCTTTGAGGCAGTTGGCCGAACGGACCGTAAGCTCGAGCTCGTCGACGGGACGCAGCAGGATCGGATCGACCTGGTTCTCGGCCTGCGTGGTGAGGCCATCTTCCTGGCCCTGCAGGTCGACGAACACCGACAACTGATCCTTGAGGATGCTGCCCGCACGCCGGATAGCCTCTTCCGGGTCGATCGTGCCATTGGTCTCGATTTCGATCAGCAGCTTGTCGAGGTCGGTGCGCTGTTCGACACGGGCCGCTTCCACGTTGTAGGTGACGCGGTGAACCGGGCTGAACGAAGCATCGAGTTGCAGGCTACCAATCGGGCCAGTCTGCTCCTCGAATACGGGGCGCTGCGTAGCCGGGCGATAACCACGGCCGCGCTCGACCTTGAGCACCATGTTGAGCTCGCCGACCTTGGTCAGGTTGGCAATAACAAGCTCGGGGTTCATGATCTCGACGTCGTGGTCGAGCTGAATGTCGGCGCCTGTAACCGGCCCCGGACCCTTCTTCGAAATACGCAGCTCGGCAGTGTCGCGCGTGTGCATGCGCACAGCGACCTGCTTGAGGTTCAGCAGGATCTCGACGACATCTTCCTGCACGCCCTCGATACTCGTGTACTCGTGCAAAACGCCCTCGATCTCCGCCTCGGTGATCGCTGCACCGGGCATGGACGAGAGCAGGATGCGGCGCAGCGCATTGCCCAGCGTGTGGCCGAAACCACGTTCAAACGGCTCGATGACCACTTTGGCCAACAGATCGTTAACCGGCGTGACTTTAACGACGCGCGGTTTCAGAAACTCATGTACAGATTCCTGCATGGGAAAAATCCCTCCTGACTACTTGGAGTACAGCTCGACGACGAGGTTTTCGTTGATATCGGGGAGAATGTCTTCCCGGTCCGGCAACGATTTAAGAATACCCGCCATCTTCTTCGCGTCGACATCTACCCATTCGGGCAGTCCGACCTGGCCCGCAATTTCCATCGCATTCTGGATGCGCAGTTGCTTGCGTGCTTTTTCACGAATACCAATAGAATCGCCTGCCTTGATCTGTGCAGACGGAATGTTAACGACCTTGCCGTTTACCTCGATGCTCTTGTGGCTAACGAGCTGACGAGCTTCCGCACGTGTGGACGCGAAGCCCATGCGGTATACGACATTGTCGAGACGACCCTCGAGAAGGCGCAGCAGATTTTCACCCGTCGAGCCTTTCAACTGCGCCGCTTTCTTGTAGTAGTTACGGAACTGGCGCTCCAGCACACCGTACATACGACGAAGCTTCTGCTTTTCGCGAAGCTGCAAGCCATAATCCGACAGGCGCGGACGGCGCTGCGGAGCACCACCGGGCGGTACTTCGAACTTGCACTTCGACTCGAGCGGGCGCACGCCGCTCTTCAGAAACAGATCCGTGCCTTCGCGGCGGGACAGTTTACATTTTGGTCCTAAATATCTTGCCATTATCTAAGCCTCTAAACCCGACGCTTCTTCGGCGGGCGACAGCCGTTGTGAGGAATCGGAGTTACGTCCTCGATGTTTTGAATACGAAAACCCAGCGCATTCAGGGCGCGCACTGCTGACTCGCGGCCCGGGCCTGGCCCACGAACGCGAACGTCGAGGTTCTTGACGCCGAAATCGAGCGCTGTGCGACCTGCCTTTTCTGATGCTACCTGCGCCGCAAACGGGGTCGACTTGCGCGAGCCGCGGAATCCGCAGCCACCTGCTGTCGCCCACGACAGGGCATTGCCCTGGCGGTCGGTAATCGTGATGATCGTGTTGTTGAAGGACGCGTGGATGTGGGCGATCGCGTCGACCACATGCTTTTTGACCTTCTTTTTCTTTGCTTCTGCCATGCCTTATCTCTTGATCGGTCGGCGTGGGCCCTTACGGGTCCGTGCGTTGGTGCGTGTGCGTTGGCCGCGCAGCGGCAAACCACGTCGATGACGGATGCCACGGTAGCAACCGAGGTCCATCAGACGCTTGATATTCATCGAAATTTCGCGGCGCAGATCGCCTTCAACTTCGAATTGATCGACGGCTGTACGAAGCTTCGCCACTTCGGGCTCAGCCAGATCCTTGACCGGGGTCGTCGGATCGATGCCGGCCGCCACGCAAATCTGCTGCGCGCGCGAATTGCCAATTCCGTAGATCGACGTCAACGCGATAACGATGTGCTTGTTCAGCGGTATGTTTATGCCTGCTATGCGTGCCACTAGTCTTCCTCTTTAACCCTGGCGCTGTTTGTGCCGGGCGTCCTTGCAGATAACCCGCACAACGCCGTTACGACGGATGATCTTGCAGTTCCTGCAAATTTTCTTAACTGATGCTCTTACTTTCATGAGATCACTCCTGGCGCTGACCGGATCAGCGTCGTACCTGTCCACTCCTGCCATAATTGCGCAGGTTGGCTTTCTGCATCATGCCCTCGTACTGATGGCTCATCGCGTGCGCCTGCATTTGCGACATGAAGTCCATCGTTACAACGACGAGAATGAGTAACGAGGTACCACCGAAACTGAACGGCATGCTCGGGTAGAACATGCGGACGATCTCGGGCAACAGGCACACGCCAGCGACATACAGTGCGCCCCAGAACGTGATGCGAGTCAGTACCTTGTCGATGTATTCGGCCGTATGCGCACCAGGGCGAATGCCCGGTACGAATGCGCCCGACCGCTTCAGGTTGTCCGCCGTGTCCTTCGAGTTGAACATCAGGGCGGTATAGAAGAAGCAGAAGAATATGATCATTGCCGCATACAACAGCACGTAAACGGGCTGCCCCGGACCCAGGTTGGCGCCGATGGTCTGCAGCACGCTCTGTAATGCATTGGGCTCTGACGACTGGTTGCCGAAGAAGCTCGCGATCGTTGCCGGGAACATCAGGATGCTCGAGGCGAAGATGGCCGGGATAACACCCGACATGTTGATCTTGAACGGCAGGTGCGTGCTCTGCGCCTGGTACATACGGCGGCCCTGCTGACGCCGCGCGTAGTTGACCGTGATGCGACGTTGGGCGCGCTCCATGTACACGACGAATATGATCGCAGAGATGCCGCCAATCAGGATCAGGATAGCCGTCACCGGTGACATTTCACCATTGCGAACGAGGTCTGCAGTACCTGCGATGGCAGCCGGCAGGCCTGCGACGATGCCGGCAAGAATGATCATCGAAATGCCGTTACCAATGCCTCGCTCGGTGATCTGCTCGCCGAGCCACATCAGGAAGATGGTGCCCGTGACGAGCGTGATCATCGCGGTGATCAGGAACGCCGGGCCCGGGTTGACGACCAGTGTCGGCTGCGATTGGAGCCAGGACGCGGCAGCAATCGACTGGAATGCAGCAAGAATCACCGTTCCGTAACGCGTGTACTTGATGATCTGGCGCCTTCCCTGCTCGCCTTCTTTGCGGAGCTGCTGCAGGCTCGGCACGATGTGACTTGCCATCTGCATGATAATTGACGCCGAGATGTACGGCATGATGCCCATGGCAAAAATGCCGAAACGCCCCAGCGCCCCACCGGAGAACAGGTTGACCATGCCAAGCAAGCCACCAGCCTGCTGCTGGAAGAAATCATTCAGCGCAATGGGATCCACGCCCGGCACCGGAATATAGGTGCCAACACGGAATACGATCAGCGCGCCAATCAGGAACAGGAACCGGACTTTCAGTTCGCCCAGTTTGCTCGCTGCTTTCGCGATATCCGCCGGATTTTGTTGGGGCTTTCTTGCCATATCATGTCGCGGCGCAAGCGCCGCTCCTACTCTTAACTAATGCTTCCGCCAGCTTTCTCGATGACCTCGCGCGCACCCTTGGTGACGGCGATGCCTTTCAGTTTGACAGCCTTGTCGAGCTCGCCCGACTTGATGACCTTGACCTTGGTTACAAAGGCTGGCACCAGGTTGGCTGCTTTCAGCACGTCGATCGTGATCTCGTCAGCATCGGGAATCGTCAGTTCATGCAAGCGCAGTTCGGCCGTGTACTTGGCCATGCGCGAGTTGAACCCGACCTTCGGCAGACGCCGCTGCAGCGGCATCTGGCCGCCCTCGAAGCCGACCTTGTGATAGCCGCCGGAACGCGCGTGCTGGCCCTTCTGGCCACGGCCAGAGGTCTTGCCCTGGCCCGCAGAGTGGCCTCGCCCGGGGCGTTTTCCGACTTTCTTTGCGCCCTTGCCGGGCGACAGATTATTTAAACGCATTTCAAGCTTCCTCTACCGAAAGCATGTACGACACACGATTGATCATGCCGCGGTTCTCCGGGGTATCGGCTACCGTGACAGTCTGGTGCATCTTCCTCAGGCCAAGGCCGGCAACACAGGCTTTGTGGCCCTTCAGCCGCCCGTTCTTGCTCTTGACCAGCGTTACCTTCAGTTCTTTTGTCTTAGCCATCAGGCCAGGATCTCCTTGACTTTCTTGCCACGCTTCGCGGCGATCGCCTGCGGTGAGTGAATCTCCGACAGGGCCTTGATCGTTGCGCGCACGACATTGATCGGGTTGCGCGAGCCATAGCTCTTCGCGAGCACGTTGCGGACGCCTGCGCATTCGAACACGGCACGCATCGCGCCACCGGCGATGACGCCAGTACCTTCCGATGCCGGCTGCATGTATACGTTGGTCGCACCATGGCGGCCTTTCTTCGCGTACTGCAGCGTGTCGTTGTTCAGGTTGACCGCAATCATGTTCTTGCGGGCAGCCTGCATTGCCTTCTGGATAGCGATCGGCACTTCGCGCGCCTTGCCATAGCCGAAGCCGACCTGACCCTGCCCGTCACCTACGACGGTCAGCGCAGTGAAACCAAATTGACGGCCACCCTTCACAACCTTCGCAACGCGATTAACCGTTACGAGTTTCTCAATGAGGTCGTCGCCCGACTGTGTCTGTTCGTTTCTAGCCATTGTTAGTCCTTAGAACTTGAGTCCCGCTTCACGAGCTGCATCGGCAAGCGCCTTGACGCGGCCGTGGTAACGGAAACCCGAACGATCGAACGCGACCGTATCGATTCCAGCTGCCTTTGCCTTCTCGGCAATGCGCGCGCCAACGATCGCGGCAGCTTCTACGTTTCCGCCGGTCTTGACGCCCTTGCGAACTTCCTGCTCGAGCGTCGATGCCGACGCCAGTACAGTGCCGCCATCAGGGCCGATCACCTGCGCATAGATATGACGCGGTGTGCGGTGAACGCTGAGGCGATTCACTTCGAGTTCCGAAATCTTTGCACGGGCCTTGCGGGCGCGGCGCAGACGATTTTGTTTCTTATCGAGCTTCATACTGTTCTCGCTACACTATTTCTTCTTCGCTTCCTTGAGCTGTACGCGCTCATCGGAATAGCGAACACCTTTACCCTTGTAAGGCTCGGGCGGACGGAAACGGCGAATCTCTGCCGCCGCCTGGCCGACCCTTTGCTTGTCCGAACCCCTGACGACGATTTCCGTCTGGCTCGGGGTCTCTACACTTACGCCCTCCGGCATTTCGTAAACAACCGGGTGCGAAAAACCAAGCGACAGGTTCAACTTGTTGCCCTGTGCCTGCGCGCGATAACCGACGCCGACCAGCTCCAGCTTGCGCTCGAAGCCTTCGTTGACGCCCGTCACCATGTTTGCCAGCAGCGCACGGGTCGTACCCGTCACGGCCGTTGCAAAACGCGATCCTGAACGCGGCGCCAGCTGCAGCGCGCCATCTTCTTCTTTCAGCTCCACTTCCGAGTTGAGTTCGAGCGACAACTCACCTTTGCTGCCCTTGATCGTGACAACATTGCCGTCCTGCCTGAACTCGGTGCCCTGCGGCAACTCAACGGGTGCTTTTGCAATTCTCGACATAGCTTCGTCTCAACAGGCTCTGATTCAATGCATCACTGAACGACGCAGAGAACCTCGCCTCCAATACCTTTTTCCCTGGCCTGGCGATCCGACATCACGCCAGCCGACGTCGACACGATCGCGACACCCAAACCGCCGAGCACTTTCGGCAGCTCTTCATTGCCGCGGTAGACCCTGAGGCCCGGGCGGCTGGCGCGCTGGATCTTTTCGATCACCGGCACACCCTCGAAATACTTCAGCTCGACGTTCAGCGTCTTCCCGGCGCCGTCACCCTCGAGTGAGAAATCGGTGATGTAACCCTCGTCTTTAAGTACCTTCGCAATAGCTGCCTTCGACTTCGAAGCCGGCATCGAAACGGTCACCATGCGTGCTTTCTGGCCGTTACGAATGCGGGTCAGCATGTCTG
Organism: Woeseiaceae bacterium; assembly: GCA_037386905.1. Lineage (GTDB taxonomy): Bacteria > Pseudomonadota > Gammaproteobacteria > Steroidobacterales > Woeseiaceae > UBA1847. The sequence continues at coordinate 7,134 of JARRLQ010000007.1, read as the reverse complement.
CGATCGGGTCGGTCATACTCATTTCAAATACCTCTACCAGCTGGCCTTCGTCAGACCGGGAATCTCGCCGTTCATTGCGGCTTCCCGGAGCTTGTTGCGGCCCAGGCCAAACTTGCGATACACGCCATGCGGACGACCGGTGATTGAACAACGATTGCGCAGGCGCGTCGGGCTGCCGTCGCGCGGCAGCTTGTTGAGCTTGTTCTGCGCAGCCTGGCGTTCTTCGTCCGTTGAGTTGACGTTGCGAATGATCGCTTTCAGCTTGGCACGCTTTTCTGCATGGCGTGCGACGAGCTTGGTGCGCTTCAATTCGCGTTGAATCATCGATTTCTTGGCCATCTAGTCTGGTCCTTTGTCGCGGCTAAAGCCGCTCCTACTTTTTGAACGGGAAGTTGAACGCTTCGAGAAGCGCCCGCCCTTCCTCTGGATTACGTGCGGTCGTGGTGATGGTGATGTCCATGCCACGAATCGCATCAATGTGGTCGTAGTCGATCTCCGGGAAAATAATCTGCTCGGTAACGCCCATGCTGTAATTGCCGGCCTTGTCGAACGACCTCGGATTCAGTCCGCGGAAGTCACGAATACGCGGGATCGCAATATTGACGAGGCGATCGAGGAATTCGTACATACGCTCGCGACGCAGCGTCACCTTGCAGCCAATCGGCATGCCGTCACGAATCTTGAACGCGGCAACCGACTTGCGGGCAAGGCAGGTCACGGGCTTCTGGCCGGAGATCTTTTCCATGTCTTCACGGGCTTTTTCGAGGACTTTCTTGTCCGCGACGGCTTCGCCGATGCCCATGTTGATCGTGATCTTGGTGATCTTCGGCACTTCCGATACGTTTTTCAGACCGAGCTTCTGCTGAATCTCGCCAGCGAGCTCGTTCTTGTATTGTTCCTGTAATCGAGACATTTCCGTTTACTCTTAAATATCTACAACGTCGCCGGTGCCCTTGAAGACACGCACTTTGCTGCCATCGTCGTCAATGCGGACACCGACACGCTCACCCTTTTTCGATTTCGGGTTAAAAACCATGACGTTCGAAATATCGAGCGGCATGGCCTTGTCCTTGATGCCACCTTCCTGGCCAATCTGAGGATTCGGCTTGATGTGCTTCTTGGCAAGGTTGACACCCTCGACGAGCACACGACCATCGTCAAAAACCTGCAGGACGGTGCCGCGGCGGCCCTTGTCCTTGCCGGCCCGAACGATAACTTCGTCGCCTTTTCTGATCTTGTTCATTATCAAAGCACCTCGGGTGCCAGCGAAATAATCTTCATAAACTGATTGGTGCGCAGCTCACGCGTCACCGGGCCAAAAATACGCGTGCCGATGGGCTCGAGACGCGAGTTCAGGAGCACGGCGGCATTACCGTCGAAGCGAATCAGTGAGCCATCTTTGCGACGCACACCCTTGCGTGTACGCACAACAACGGCGTTATAGATTTCGCCCTTCTTGACCTTGCCCCGCGGGATCGCGTCCTTGACGCTTACCTTGATGACATCACCGACGCCTGCATAGCGGCGCTTTGAACCGCCGAGCACCTTGATGCACTGCACCCGGCGAGCACCGGAGTTGTCTGCCGCATCAAGAACTGTCTGCATCTGAATCATGACTGCATTCCTGGATCGTTACTGCCCTGGCGCGCGTTCAACAACGTCGACGACGGACCATGACTTGTTCTTCGAAATCGGCTTGCACTCGGCAATCGTCACGCGATCGCCCTGCTGGCACTCGTTATTCGCATCGTGCGCGAGCAGCTTGGTCGTGCGGCGGATGTACTTACCGTAAACCGGGTGCTTGATCAGGCGCTCGACAGCAACCGAGACGGTTTTGTCCATCTTGTTGCTGACGACACGACCCGTGATCGTGCGACGTACTTTCTGTTTTTCTTCACTCATTTGCTTTCACCGGATGTGCGCGCGAGCTCGTTAAGCACGGTCTTGACACGCGCGATGTCCCTTCTTACACGGCGATGCTCGGTATGCTGCGTGAGCTCCTGTGTCGCCTTCTGCATACGCAGGTTGAACTGTTCACGCCGCAACGCGACAAGCTCCTCGTTGAGCTCCTCGACCGACTTCTTTCGCAATTCACTGGCTTCCATCACATCACCTGCCGTTCAACAAACGTGGTCGGGAACGGAAGCTTTGCAGCAGCCAGGCGAAACGCCTCGCGCGCTACTTCTTCTGTAACACCTTCCATCTCGTAGAGCACACGGCCCGGCTGAATCTGGCATACCCAGTATTCAACGTTGCCCTTGCCCTTACCCTGGCGCACCTCAAGCGGCTTCTTGGTGATCGGCTTGTCCGGAAACACGCGAATCCAGATCTTGCCGCCACGCTTGATGTGGCGCGTCATCGCACGACGTGCCGCTTCGATCTGGCGTGCCGTCATGCGGCCGCGACCCGTCGCTTTCAGGCCATACTGGCCAAAAGCAACCGTGCTGCCGCGCAGTGCCAGGCCGCGGTTGCGGCTCTTCATCTGCTTGCGAAACTTTGTACGTTTAGGCTGTAACATCTCTTATGCCTCTGCGGGTTCTGCCGCTACCGCTTCGGGCTTGTCGAAGACTTCGCCCTTGAAAATCCAAACCTTGACGCCGATGACACCGTAGGTCGTTTGCGCCTCGGCGACGCCGTAATCGATGTCAGCACGCAGCGTGTGCAGTGGCACACGGCCTTCCCGGTACCATTCCGAACGTGCAATTTCAGCGCCGTTCAGGCGGCCACCAACCTTGACCTTGATGCCCTCGGCACCCACGCGCATCGTGTTGGTCACTGCTCGCTTCATTGCGCGGCGGAACATGACACGACGCTCGAGCTGCTGGGCAATGCCTTCGGCGACCAGCTGCGCATCGAGCTCCGGCTTACGCACTTCGGAGATATTGATGCGTACGTCCTGGATGGGCATGCCGATCATCTGTGCGACTTCCGCGCGCAGCTTCTCGATGTCCTCACCCTTCTTGCCGATGACGATTCCCGGCCGCGCCGTGTGAATCGTAATGTTGCACTTCTTCGACGGACGCTCGATAGCAATCTTGCTGACCGAGGCATCCTTGAGCTTGTTCTTGATGAAGACACGAACCTCATGGTCCATGCGAACGTACTCGGGGAACGTCTTCGAATCAGCGTACCACTTCGATGTCCAGTCCTTGACGATGCCAAGGCGAATCCCGGTTGGATGTACTTTTTGACCCATTACTCGTCACCTACCTTGATGGTGATGTGGCTGTTGCGCTTGATGATGCGAGCACCACGGCCCTTGGCACGCGCGCGATAACGGCGGTACGTCGGCGCCTCGTTCACCTCAATGGTCGAAACCTTCAATTCATCAATATCGGCACCGTGGTTGTGCTCGGCGTTGGCAATAGCCGACTCCAGTATCTTCTTGACGATGCGCGCGCTTTTCTTCGGCGTGAAAGTCAAAGTCCGCAGTGCATCGTCCACTGACTTGCCGCGGATGGCGTCGGCCACCAGGCGGCACTTCTGCGGAGAAATGCGTGCGTAACGAAGCGTTGCTGCAACCTGCATGACTCGACTCCCTTACTTCGTCTTGCGGTCACCGGAGTGGCCGCGGAACGTACGGGTCGTCGCAAACTCACCGAGCTTGTGACCGACCATGTTTTCCGAAATCAGGACAGGCACGTGCTGGCGGCCGTTATGAACGGCAATCGTCAGACCAACCATGTCCGGAAGCACCATCGAACGACGCGACCATGTCTTGATCGGCCGGCGATCGTTGGTGGCTGCTGCCGCTGCGACCTTCTTCGCCAGATGCGTATCGACGAACGGGCCTTTTCTAACACTGCGTGGCATTTATCTATCCTTTCCTTACTTGCGCTTGCGACGACGTACAATCATGTTGTCGGTACGCTTGTTCGAACGTGTCTTGGCGCCCTTCGTCGGCGTACCCCACGGGCTGACCGGGTGACGGCCACCCGACGTGCGGCCTTCACCACCACCATGCGGGTGATCGACCGGGTTCATCGCGACGCCGCGAACCGTCGGGCGCTTACCCCTCCAGCGAGAAGCACCGGCTTTGCCGAGCTTGGCCAGGTTGTGTTCCGAGTGGCCAACCTCACCGATCGTCGCGCGACAATCGACGTGAATCCTGCGCATCTCACCAGAGCGCATGCGCAGCGTTGCGTAAGCGCCTTCGCGTGCAACGAGCTGTGCATAACCGCCGGCAGAACGCACGAGCTGACCACCCTTGCCAGGCTTCATCTCTACGTTGTGAATGACCGTACCGACCGGGATTGCCCGTAGCGGCAGGCAGTTGCCCGGCTTGATCGGCGCATCTTCGCCGCTAATGACCTTCGCACCTTCACGCACACCCTTTGGCGCCAGGATGTAACGGCGCTCGCCGTCGGCATACTTGACCAGGGCAATGTGTGCGCTGCGATTCGGGTCGTACTCGAGGCGTTCAACGACGCCCGGTACACCGTCCTTGTCACGCTTGAAATCGATAATGCGATAGCGCTGCTTGTGGCCACCACCACGATGGCGCACCGTGATGCGGCCATTGTTATTGCGGCCGCCTTTCGACGACTTCTTGTCGACCAGCGCACCGTAGGGCTTACCCTTGTGCAGGCCATCGGTCTTTACTTCGACGACAAAGCGGCGGCCAGCAGATGTCGGTTTTGCTTTATGAAGTGACATATCCCTTACTCCGCGCCCATGAAGTCAATCTGGCTTCCTTCAGCCAGCCTGACGTAGGCCTTCTTCCAATCGTTGCGGCGACCACGCGTCATACCGAAGCGTTTGTTCTTGCCGCGATAATTGACGACCTGCACGCCTTCGACGCTCACGTCGAACAGCAGCTCCACGGCCTGCCGAATTTCAGCCTTTGTCGCGTCAGTGCGAACCTTGAACACGACCTGGTTGTGCAACTCGGCCGAGACTGCGGCTTTTTCCGTGAGCAGCGGTCCCTGCAGGACTGTCATCAGTCGCTCCTGGTGGGCAGCTTGGCTCATGACAGGCGCTCCTCAATCATTTTCAGCGCCGGCAGAGTCACCAGCACCTTTTCAAAGCGGATCAGCACGACCGGATCGATCGATGCCGCATCGCAAATGCCGACGTTCGGCAGGTTGCGCGCCGCCAGGTAAATCTTTTCGTCAAAGGCCTCGTTCAGGATCAGGACGTTGTCCAGCTCGAGTTCCTTGAGTTTTGTTGCCAGCAGTTTGGTCTTCGGCGCCTCGAGCTCGAGCTCCTTGACGACGACAAGACGATCCTGGCGCACGAGCTCGGACAGGACCGAGCGCAACGCAGCGCGATACATCTTCTTGTTGACCTTCTGCTCGTAGTTGCGCGGCTGCGCAGCAAACGTGCGGCCACCGCCAACCCAGATCGGGCTGCGGATCGTACCGGCGCGGGCACGGCCCATGCCTTTCTGGCGCCACGGCTTGGTGCCACCTCCGCGAACCGCAGAGCGGTTCTTCTGTGCCTTGGTTCCGGCACGGCCACCAGCGAGGTACGCCGTTACGACCTGGTGAACGAGCGGCTCATTGAAGTCGGCACCGAAGGCTGCTTCGGCGACGTCGACCGAGCCTGTTCCCTGCATCTTCAGCTTCATGACTCAGCTCCCGTGTTCGTGGCCTTGACGGCGGGCCGAACGATAACGCTGCCACCACTGTGGCCCGGAACTGCGCCCTTGATCAGCAACAGGTTGCGTTCGGCATCGACGCGAACGACTTCGAGGTTCTGCACGGTACGGCGCACGTTGCCCATATGGCCGGACATTTTCTTGCCCTTGAACACGCGACCCGGCGTCTGGTTTTGACCAATAGATCCAGGGGCGCGGTGTGCCAGCGAGTTGCCGTGCGTCGCGTCCTGGGTACGGAAGTTGTGGCGCTTGACCGTGCCCGCGTAGCCCTTACCGATCGTCGTGCCGATGACGTCGACCTTCTGGCCCTCTTCGAACAGGTCTACTTGCAGCGTCGAACCAACTTGATAATCCGCCTCATCGCTGTCAGAAAGGCGGAACTCGGTCAGCAGGTCGCCGGCTTCTACCTTTGCGCTCGCAAAGTGGCCGGCTTGAGGCTTCGACACGCGAGACGGCTTCTTGCTGCCAGCAGTTACCTGCAGGGCGCGATAGCCATCGGCCTCAACGGTCTTCACCTGAGTGATTCGGTTTGGCTGTGCCTCGATCACGGTGACAGGGATTGATATCCCGTCGTCCGTGAAGACACGTGTCATGCCGCACTTGCGGCCAACGATACCCGTTGTCATTTTCAAAACCTCGCACCGACTTCGATTGGCCAGCGCCTAATACTCAATAATCTCTTTCACCGGCCCGACTACGGTTGGCCTGGCCTGTCATGAGCGTGCTTCGCACGCCTTCTTCGCGCTCCTTTCAGACACGCGAAAGGGCCAGCCATCGCGGAGGACTTCATGTCCTCTCAGCTCTGGGGCTGACCCTGGTCCGACCCGAGTATCCACTCGGCCCGGCAGTCCCGGGATTTGCCGTGTCGCCTTCGATTTCCCGGCGACCTAAGTGCTTTTAAACGCCACAGAGCGGTGCTTTGTGACGCTTATCCTGTCTTTGGCCGACTCCCGGCCCGGCCAAATGCAGCGAGCCAGCAATTATACCGCCGAAAGCCCCTTACGCAAGCGGTTTTCGGCGGTTTCTTGCTGTTTTTTTGGGGCCTTAATTCAGCTTGATCTGCACGTCCACGCCGGCCGGCAATTCGAGCTTCATAAGCGCGTCAACCGTCTTGTCCGTCGGGTCCACAATATCCATCAGGCGCTTGTGCGTGCGGATCTCGTACTGGTCCCTGGCGTCCTTGTTGACGTGCGGCGAAATCAGGACCGTGTAGCGCTCCTTTTTCATCGGCAGCGGGATCGGGCCCTTCACCGTAGCGCCGGTGCGCTTCGCGGTGTCCACGATCTCGCGCGCTGAATTGTCGATCAGGCGATGATCGAACGCCTTGAGCCTGATTCGAATATTTTGATTTGTAGCCATAGCTGTTCCTGTGTTGGGGTCAGAGCCCTGGGGCTCTGACCCCGTTGTTGTTACTCAATGATCTTTGCGACGACGCCGGCGCCGACGGTACGGCCACCCTCACGGATAGCGAACCTCAGGCCCTCTTCCATCGCGATCGGTGCGATCAGCTCGACCACCATCTGTACGTTGTCGCC
>JARRLQ010000006.1:0-54879 GCA_037386905.1 Woeseiaceae bacterium | reverse complement strand
GGGACAGTCGCTTAATTATTCGCTCGTGGCGAATAATTAAGCGACTGTCCCCAAATTACTAGTCGGTGAAAAACTGTCTCTTGAAGCGCACTTCCGATGGCTTGTCGACGCCATCCGGCGTTACGCTGATATCGAAGATCAGTGTTTCGCGATTGGCAACGGCAACCTCGCCGATGTAGTAGATCGCGTCCTGTTCCTCGATCTTGCGCATCGGGACATTCTTGAGTTGCCCGGTCAGGTTTACGGCCTTGACCGTGACGTCGGCGGCGACAGAAGTCTTGCTGGATGCGTCGACCACAGACACATTGAGCATCGCGCGGTTCTTGCTGCGCACAAAGTTATACGCCCGAGCGATCTCAGGCGTTAGCTGATCGGTCGTCATGGCATTGAAATGTACAACGTGATCGCCGATTTCCTGGTTGGTAGCGCCCGCTGGCTGCGCTTCCGGCACTGTGGCCGACTCGCCCGGCCCGCCACAGGCAGACACTAATCCGAGCAATGACAGGGCGATCAATATTCTTTTCATTTTCATGATGCTTGTCCCTCTCCCGTTCAGATCACTATATCGGCAGTGGCTGCAACGTCGCAACAAAAATGGTCAGGAACTGCAGCGCGATCAGGGCAAACAATGCCGATAAATCAAGCATGCCGATTGGCGGAATGTAACGGCGGAACGGCCGCAGCACCGGTTCTACGATCATCGACAGAAACGCCGTGGCCGGGTTGTAAGTGCCGCGCGCAAACCAGCTCAGGATCACAAAAATGAATATCGCGAACTTGAAAAGGTTGAGCGACAGCAATACGAGTTCGACCAGGGCGTGCAGTGCGACAGTCGAGAATGGCGCCGATCCTCCAGCGATAAGCAGAACGACGTAAATCGTCAGGCACTGGATTGCGAATGCGACGAGTACGGTGGCCGTATCCAGCTTGCCGATCGGTGGAATGATGCGACGCACCGGCACGATCAGGGGAGACGTTACTTTCAGGATTCCCTGTGCGATCGGATTGCGAAAGTCAGCGCGCAGGAAGGGCAACCAGAACCGTAACAGCATTATGATCTGGTACAGCGTCGACAATGTCGTGACGAGAAAAATCAGCGCAGGTTTCACGTGTTCGACCCCCCGGCCAGTGCAACGGCGCGATCCCTGGCTGCCATAAATGCTTTCGCAAAAATCTCGCGCACATTTTCGTCATCGAACACTTCGAATGCTGCGGCCGTGGTGCCACCGGGTGAGCGCACGTGCTCGATCATTGCGGTCATCGACTCGCCGCTGACAGCCGCAAGCGCGGCCGATCCTTTCGCGGTGTCCATGACGAGTTTATGCGCTGCCTGGGAATCGAGGCCGAACTCTTCGGCTGAATTGATCAGCATGTCTATCAGGAAATAGAAATAGGCCGGCCCCGTACCCGAGATTGCCGTCACGGCGTCGATGCTTTCTTCATCGTGAACGTGCACGACGCTGCCCACTGCCGAGATGATTTCTGTCGCGCGGTCACGTTGTTCATTGGTCGTCAGCTCATTGGCGAATAATCCGGAAGCGCCTTCAAGCAGCATCGCGGGTTGGTTGGGCATGACGCGCACAACGGCCAGCTCGGCGCCGAGCCAGTCGTCAATGTCGCGGCTGTGCGTGCCGGCCGCGATCGAAATGATCAGCGGACGCGATTGCTGCACGGCCTTTGCGAGTCCCTGGCAGACCTCCTGCATCAGCTGCGGCTTGACGGCGAGCACGAGACAGTCGGCGGCAAGCGCCACCGCTTCGTTGTCATGGGTGATCGCTACACCCGGCAGGTCGTGTTCGAGAATCGTGCGTCTCTGCTTGCTCGGGTCCGAAATCAACAGGCTGTCATAGTGTTATTTCCTGGCCCCGAAGATTCCTGTTCCCACGCGCACCATTGTACTGCCTTCAAAAACAGCGGCGCGATAATCGCCGGTCATGCCCATGCTGAGCGTGTCGGTCTGCAGGCCGTCTGCCGCGAGCTGCTCGGCAAGCTCGCGCAGTCGCCGGAACGGCTCGCGCTGCGCCTCGAAGTCGTCACGTATGGCCGGCAGGCACATGAAGCCACGCAGTTTGAGCCGCGGTAGTTCGGCGACCTGCCTCGCGAGCTCGCCGGCATCCGCCATCGGAACGCCGGATTTCGATGCTTCCTCGTCGACGTTGACCTGGATGCAGACGTTCAGGTCGGGCAGCCCCTCGGGGCGCTGCTCCGACAGGCGCCGCGCCGTTTTGAGCCGGTCGATCGAATGGACCCAGTCGAAGTGCGTGGCCACGGCGCGCGTCTTGTTGGTCTGGAGGTGGCCGATAAAGTGCCAGGTGAGCTCCGGATTGGCGATTTCTGTGACCTTTTCGATACCTTCGACCGCCTGATTTTCGCCAAAATGGCGCTGTCCGGCTTGCACTGCCTCGAGAATGGCCGAAACGGGCTGTTTCTTGCTGACAGCGAGCAGCCGGACGGTATCCGGGCTGCGGCCAGCATCCAGAGCAGCTTTCGCCAGCAAATCTCTGATAATGCCTAAGTTTTCCGTGACTCTAATCACGTTTTGCTCCCGGTGCTTCGCTATACTAGGCTCCAATCAGGTCCGGGTTATGGTAAGTCCGGCCGTCAATACAGAGGGAGAAATATGGCCGTCGACGTTGCCCAATTATTGTCGTTCACGGTGAAGAACAACGCCTCCGATTTGCACCTGTCAGGCGGTGTACCTCCGATGATTCGCGTTGATGGCGACATCAAGCGTATCAACATGCCCGCGCTTACTCACAAAGATGTCAACAGCATGGTGTACGACATCATGAATGACAAGCAGCGCAAGGACTACGAAGAATTCCTCGAGACGGACTTCTCCTTCGAAATTCCGAAGCTGGCCCGTTTCCGTGTCAACGCATTCAACCAGAACCGCGGTTCCGCTGCCGTATTTCGTACCATTCCCTCCGAGATCCTGACACTTGATGATCTGGGCGCGCCCGCGATCTTCAAGGATATTTCGATGCACCCGCGTGGCATCGTTCTCGTTACGGGCCCGACCGGTTCGGGTAAGTCGACAACGCTTGCGGCGATGGTCGACTACATCAACGAAAACAAGCCGGACCACATCCTCACGATTGAGGACCCGATCGAGTTCGTGCACGAGTCGAAGAAGTCGCTCGTCAACCAGCGCGAAGTGCATCGCGATACGCTCGGGTTCAACGAGGCGCTGCGCTCTGCCCTGCGTGAAGACCCCGATGTCATTCTCGTTGGTGAGCTGCGTGATCTCGAAACGATTCGCCTGGCGCTGACGGCCGCCGAAACCGGTCACCTGGTATTCGGCACGCTGCATACGAGTTCGGCAGCCAAGACCATCGACCGTGTTGTCGACGTCTTCCCCGCGGCCGAGAAAGAAATGGTGCGTGCGATGTTGTCCGAGTCACTGCGTGCCGTAGTCTCGCAGACGCTGCTCAAGAAGATTGGCGGTGGCCGTATCGCGGCGCACGAGATAATGATCGGTACGCCAGCGATTCGTAACCTGATTCGCGAAGGCAAGATCGCGCAGATGTATTCTGCGATTCAGACAGGACAAGCGGCCGGCATGCATACGCTCGACCAGAATCTCGCCGACCTCATGGCAAAGGGCCTGATCAACAAGGAAGAGGCCCGCTTCAGAGCAGTTCAGAAAGAGAATTTCTGACGGGAGACCGATAGATGGAACGCGAACAAGCGGTAAGGCTGACACAAAATCTTCTCAGGAAGATGGTCGAGCGCGAAGGCTCGGACCTGTTCCTGACAGCCGGGTTCCCGCCGGCGATCAAAGTCGACGGTACGATCCACAAGGCTACCGACAATCCGCTGACTGCGGACCAGTCGGCGATCATGGTTCGCGCGATCATGAACGACAAGCAGATCAAGGAATTCGATGCGACCAAGGAGTGTAACTTTGCTATCGCTCCGCAGGGCATCGGCCGTTTCCGAGTCAGCGCGTTCATCCAGCAAGGCATGGTGGGTGCCGTGCTGCGTACGATTACGACCGAGATACCGACGCTCGAGGATCTCGAGCTGCCGCCAATCCTCAAAGACGTCGTCATGAACAAGCGCGGCCTGTGTATCGTTGTCGGCGGCACGGGTTCCGGTAAGTCGACGACGCTGGCGGCCATGATTGGCCATCGCAACGAAAATTCTCGTGGCCACATCGTTTCGATCGAGGACCCGGTCGAGTACGTGCATCCGCACAAGGGCTGCGTCATCACGCAGCGCGAGGTCGGCGTCGATACCGAGACCTGGCACAACGCACTCAAGAACACGCTGCGACAGGCGCCTGACGTGATCCTGATCGGTGAGATTCGAGACAAGGCGACGATGGAATACGGCATCCAGTTCGCCGAGACTGGTCACCTCTGTCTTGCGACACTGCACGCCAACAGCGCGAACCAGGCGCTCGATCGAATCATCAACTTTTTCCCCGAAGAGCGCCGCCAGCAGCTGCTGATGGACCTGTCCCTGAACACCAAGGCATTCATTTCACAGCGCCTCGTGCCACGTGAAGGCGGCGTCGGCCGTATCGCTGCAATGGAGATCATGCTGAACACGCCGCTGATCCAGGATCTGATCTTCAAGGGCGAGGTCGGCCAGATCAAGGAGATCATGGCCAAGTCGACACGCCTCGGCATGCAGACTTTCGACCAGGCACTGTTCGATCTGTATGAGCAGTCGATCATTTCTTACGAAGAAGCCATGCGTAACGCCGACTCGAAGAACGAGCTGCGGCTGCGCGTCAAGCTTGAGAGTAAGCGCGATTCGGCTATCGCCGATCGGCAGTCGGAAAGCCTGCGCATTATGGAAGAGGATACGGCTCAGACATTCTGAGCCTCACGGACGATACCTAAATGAATGTAAAGCCGTTGTTCAAATTGATGGTTGAGAAAAAGGCGTCGGACCTTTTCTTCGCGCCGTTCTCGCCCGCCAAGATCAAGATTGACGGCAAGATCATGCCGGTCAACAAGCTCGAAATGACGCCGAAGATGGTCAAACAGGCGGCGCTCGAGCTAATGGATGACGGCCAGCTGGAAACATTTACCAGGGAGCTGGAGGTGGACTTCGCCATCTCGGAGCCCGGGCTCGGCCGTTTCCGCGTCAACGTATTCCACCAGCGCAGTAATGTCGCGATGGTTTTGCGATACATCACGTCGGAGTTGCCGACCCTAGACGAACTCGACATGCCCGAGCAGCTCAAGGACCTGATCATGCTGCGTCGTGGCCTGATCCTGATGGTCGGCGCCACCGGTTGCGGCAAGTCGACCACGCTGGCGGCGATGATCAACCACCGCAACGAGAAGACCTCGTCGCACATCATCACGATTGAGGACCCGATCGAGTTCCTGCACCCGAACAAGAAGTCGATCGTCAACCAGCGCGAAGTCGGGCTGGACACGAAGTCATACGGCCGTGCGCTCAAGAGCGCCATGCGCGCCGCACCGGACGTTATCCAGATTGGCGAGATTCGTGACCGCGAATCGATGCAGGCCGCGGTGGACATGGCAGGCACAGGCCACCTCGTCGTCGGCACACTGCACGCCAACAATGCATCGGAAACGCTCGATCGCATCATCAACATGTTCCCGCAGGAGCAGCACGGCCAGGTGTTCATGGACCTTGCACACTACCTGCGTGCCGTGTTGTCGCAGCGCCTCGTGCGTTCGCGTGGCGGCAAACTCGTTGCTGCTGTCGAGCTCATGCTCAACACGCCGCACATCAAGGACCTGATGCTCAAAGGCGACATCTCCGCCGTCAAGGACGCGCACAAGGACAGCGGCGAACAGGGCATGCAGACCTTCGACGATGCGCTGCTCGATCTGTACAAGGCTGGCACGATCACACTCGAGGAGGCGATGTCACACGCCGATTCGCGGTCGAACCTCGAAGCCAAAGTCAATTTCGGTGGTTAAGAATCTGTGTGACGATCCGGTAGGTGTTTACCGGATCGCCACTTAGGCCCATACCACCGATTTCGCATCAAATACGGGTCCGTCAACGCACACGCGCTTCATCGCCGGCCCATCTGGTGTCGTGACTTCGACGGTGCAGCCGGCGCAGCCGCCGACCGCGCAGGCCATGAATTCTTCGAGTGACACCTGGCAGGGCACGCCGTATTTCTGTGCGAGGGCTGCAACGGCCTTGAGCATCGGCGTCGGGCCACAGGTGAAGATTTCGACCCTTGCCTTCTCATCTTCATCCAGGCTTTGCAGCCAGAGCTCGGCCAGGTCGGTAACGTAACCGCGATAGCACCCCTCGAAGTCCGACAGGCTGGTCAGTCGCGTGGGTACTCCCCAGCTCTCGAGTAACGGCATTGTGCTCGTGATATCGGCTGGCGCCCACGAGGTTTCGATGCCGGATTTCCGCAACTCGAACGGAAACGGAATTTCCGAACCAAGGATGGCGAGTGGTTGTGCATCGGTGTCGCGAAGGACCTCCGCCAGGAACACCATTGGCGGAATACCGACACCACCGCCGATCAACAGGCAGTTTGGCCGGTCGCCCGAAAATTCGAAGCCATGACCGATCGGGCCGAGCACGTTAATCGTATCCCCGGGGCGCTTCTCGGCCAGCAGGTGCAGACCCTCGCCGACAATTTTGTACAGCACCTCGATCCAGTCGTCACCGGTACGCATGATCGACAATGGTCGGCGCATCGGTAGTGTCTCGTCGCAGGCAACGTGCACGAAGCTGCCGGCTTTTGCTGAGGCCGCGCACTTCGGGGCACGAATGCGCATGACAAATTGTTCGCCGGGATACGCGTCCGTCGAAACCAGTTCGCCGTCTTCGACAAACAGGGTTCCGCGGTTTCTTTGGGCTTCTTTCTGTGCCGCGGTGATCAACGCCTGTCCAGTGACATGCAGACGCGCTCCAGCACGGCCATGCGTACCGCGACGCCATTCGCGACCTGGCGTGTGATGGCCGAGGCAGGGCTGTCAGCAAGTGACGATTCGATCTCGATACCGCGGTTCATGGGGCCGGGGTGCATGACGATGGCATCCGGTTTGGCGATCTTCATGCGCTCCGAGCTGATGCCGAAGTTGGCAAAGTACTCGTCAATGCCGGGAATGCCATCGAGACTGCCGATGCGCTCGCGCTGGATCCTCAGAGCCATGACGACGTCGGCATCCTTCAGGCCCTCGTCGAGGTTGTCGAGCAATCTTGCATAGGGCATGTCATCGGCATCCGGCGCCAGGGTCGGCGGCGAAATCAGGCGCAGCTCCCCGACGCCGAGTGTGTACAAGCCTTCGGCGGCAGAGCGAGCGACTCGGGAATGCGCGATGTCACCGACAATCGCGACCGTCAGGTCTTCGAAACTGCCCTTGTGCTGGCGAATCGTCAGCAGGTCCAGCAGACCCTGGGTTGGGTGCGACACATCGGATTCGCCTGCGTTGAGGATGCTGACGTAGTCATCGACGTGCCTGGCGATATAGGCGGGCACCCCGGCGCTGGCATCCCGTACAACCATGACATCAACCTGCATTGCCTGCAGCGTGTATATCGTGTCCAGGATGCTCTCGCCTTTCTTGCGCGACGACGTATTGACATCGAGATTCAGGACATCCGCGCCGAGGCGTTTTCCCGCCAGGTCGAAGGATGCGCGCGTACGCGTACTGGGCTCGAAAAACAGGTTGGCGACCGTGCGGCCCTTGAGCGACTGGTTGCGCGCGGCCGGTTCACCGCGTTGCGCGACGAATCTCTGAGAATCATCCAGCAGATCAATGAGTAAGCTCTTGTCGAGTCCCTTGAGCGTGAGCAGGTGCCGCAGGCTGCCATCGGCATTGAGTTGCAGGTTGGCGACGTTTTCGACAGGTGGAAAGGCTTCGATAACTTGCATGGCGGGGCAATCCTACACGTTCGTTTGTCCGCTGAGAAATCGTTCCGCGATGAACACCGCGGCGGCGCTGTCAATGGCCTCTTTCGTGATGCGGCCACGGCTGCCGGAGGCGCGTGCATTCTTGAGCGCCTCTTCTGCTTCGAGCGAGGTATAGCGCTCGTCGATGGTGTCGACTTTGAGCTTGTAACGCCACAGGTTGCGCACGAACTCCTCGACATGCGCCTGCATTTCGCCGGGTTCGCCATCCGCATGCAGTGGCAGCCCGACCACCAGCCGCGTGGGCCGCCATTCGTCGATCAGCCTGGAAATTGCATCGAAGTCCGGGCCGTCGTCGGAGTTTGCGACGACGCCGAGCGGGTTGGCTGACGAGGTAACGGTCTGGCCTACCGCGACGCCGATGCGACGCAGGCCAAAGTCGAACGCGAGGATCGTCTCGGGAGAACCGGGCTTGCTGTCAGGCGTGTCCTGCATCTGGTGTCATTCGGCTGATATCGATGCCGAGTGTTTTTGCTGCCGACATCCAGCGCTGGTTGAACGGCATGTCAAAAACAATGTTGGGTGTCGCGGGCACATTGAGCCAGGAATTGGCGAGCATCTCGTGCTCGAGCTGGCCGGGTTCCCAACCGGCGTAGCCCAGCGCAACGAGGGACTTGCTCGGACCTTCGCCGCTGGCCATTGCATCAATCACGTCACGTGACAGCGTCAGCTGAATATCGCTCGAAACGGCGAGGGAGTTCTCGTAAACACCACCCGGATTATGCAGCACGAAGCCGCGCTCCGGACCGACCGGACCGCCCATAACGACCGGGCTGTCGGCAGCACCCGGGTCCGGATCGGTGACGTCGAGTTGTTCGAAAAGTCCGGCAAGTTTGAGTTCGAGCGGGCGATTGATGACGATGCCGAGCGCCCCTTCGTCGTTATGTTCACAAATCAGCGTGACAGTCGTGCTGAAATTCGGATCTTCCATGCCTGGCATGGCAATAAGTAGCTGATTTGTCAGGGAGCCATCGAAACCCATACATACAGTATGGACTAATTTAACGGCAGAAGTTGCGCCTAATTGGCGCTTGCAGTGGTCGGAACGAGTTCTTCGTCGAAAACCCACTTGTACGCGAAGCGCAGCCGGTCATAGTCGGCTTTGATTTCGGGCGGGAACGGTTCGAATGGCGATGCACGACGCAGAATGTCGAGTGCGGCCTTGTCGAGGACCGTGGAACCGCTCGACTTGCGAATGATTACTTCGGCCAGCTGGCCTGACGCCTCGATGCTGACCTCCAGCGTCGGGCTGCCGGTGGCCTCGGGCAGTTCGCCGAGCTCGGGGAAATACTCGTCGCCGACGGCCTCGATACGGCGCTTCCAGTTGTCGAGATACCCGGCGATAACCGACTCCCGGGTGTCGGCACAGCTGACGTGGATCATCGGCGTGTATCAGCATTGTCGACTCGTCGTCCTGCGGCAGCGGCAGGGTCTGCTCGGCGCCTCGTTCCAGGGCGATGGCCGTCGTACTGTCAGGCTGCGGCTTGTTGCGCAGGGCGTCCACAACCTGCCGGTCCTGCTCGCTTTGCGTCACGAGGACCTGGTCGGCGGACAGTTCATGTCTGGTCGTGTCGATCAATGCTTCGGCATCTTCTTCGCCGAGATTGTCAATCGGTGCGGCGCTCTGCATCGGCGCCGATGGACGCACTTCTTGCGCCGTGTTGCCGCCGCCTTCCTGTGACGCCTGGGCCAGGTATTCGGCCTCGTCGGGACGGTCGATCTGCTGATCCGGATCGGCAACGATCGTGACCTCGAGCGATATCGCGTCCGAGAGGTCGTCGAGAATGTACGGGTTGAACGTGACGCCGATAATCAGGATGCCGTGGACCAGGGCTGCGAGAAACAGCATTGCCGGCAACCTGTCGGGTGTCTGCGGCGGGACGAGTTCGATGTCGTCAGAATCGTATCTGATGGCGGCGGTAGCCATAATTGCGCCGAATCATCCGCCATTTATGGACTTAAAACAAGCGCTTAAGTCACGAAGTGTGAAATGCTTACAGGGCTTCTTCGATGGCGTCGAACAGCTGGCCGGCGATGTTCAGGTCGAACTGCTTGTCAAGTTCGCGGATGCCGGTCGGGCTCGTCACGTTGATCTCGGTCAGGTAGTCGCCAATGACGTCGATACCGGCAAAAAGAACGCCTGCGTCGCGCAGTACGGGGCCGACCTTGTCGCAAATAACGCGGTCCGCAGCGGACAGTTCCTGGCCGACACCCTGTGCACCCATGACGAGATTGCCGCGATGGTCGTCACCGCTCGGGATTCGTGCCAGCGACCAGGGCACGGGCTCGCCGTTAATCAGCAGGATGCGCTTGTCGCCATCGCTGATTTCCGGAACGAAGACCTGCGCCATGGCGAACTTGCGGCCATCGTCAGTCAGTGTCTCGAAAATAACGTTGGCGTTCTTGTCACCTTTCTCTATGGCGAATATCGACTTTCCACCCATACCGTCCAGTGGCTTGGCGACGATTTTGCCGTGCTCGGCAAGGAAAGCCCGCATCTTGCCCATGGAGCGCGTGATCAATGTGGCCGGCGTGCATTCCGGAAACCAGGCCGTATAGGCCTTCTCATTCATATCGCGCAACGCCTGCGGGTGGTTGACGATCAATGCGCCGGCCTCGCGTGCCCGCTCGAGAATGTACGTCGTGTAGACGTATTCCATGTCGAACGGCGGATCCTTGCGCATCAGGATGGCATCGAGCGACCCGAGCTCGATCTCGGCGCTGTCACCGAGCGTAAACCAGTCGTCGTTGTCGTCCCGGACATGCAGCCGCTGCGACAGCCCCAATGCCTTGCCACTCAACAGTTGCAGGTCTTTTTGCTGGAAATAGTGGATCTCGGCATGGCGTCGCTCGGCTTCGAGCAACATTGCCAGTGAACTGTCCTTGTAGGGTGCAATAGACTCGATCGGGTCCATCACGATGCCGATTTTCATGGTTCTGCCGGCCATTACTGCGTTTTTGTCCCGGGATGCATGCGAGCGAGCAACTATACCGTGTAATCAGGTGGTAAGCGCCGAAAATTCCTAAGATTTTGCTTATCGCAACGGGCGTCGTAGCGGGACTTATGTCAATATGGTACAAGTCCAAAAAAATCGAGGAATTCCGGTGTCAGATAACGCATCTCGAAGTCTCAATGGCCTCAAGATTCTTGTTGTAGACGACAGTAAGACAATTCGGCGGACGGCAGAAACTCTGCTGACCAAAGAGGGTTGCCAGGTCTTCACTGCAATCGACGGTTTCGACGCCCTGTCGAAAATCGCGGACCACCAGCCAGACCTGATATTCGTGGACATCATGATGCCGCGCCTGGATGGCTACGAAACCTGTTCGCTGATCAAACACAACAAGATGTTCCGGGAGACGCCGGTCATCATGTTGTCCTCGAAGGACGGGCTGTTCGATCGCGCCCGCGGGCGCATCGTAGGGTCGGAGCAGTACCTGACCAAACCGTTTACCAAAGACGAGTTGCTCGGTGCGATTTCGAACCAGATCAACTAACTGATTGAAGCTGACTAAGTTGCAAAGGAAGCATTGATGGCTGTCATTCTCATTATTGATGATTCGCCGACAGAGCTGCACCTGTTCCAGAAGATGCTGGAGAAGGGCGGCTTCGAAACACTCGTGGCTGACAGTGGCGAGGAAGGCATTCGTAAAGCCCAGTCGTCGCGACCGGATTGCATCCTGATGGATGTCGTCATGCCTGGCATGAATGGATTCCAGGCGACGCGCAAGCTGACGCAGGATCCGATGACCGCCAGCATCCCCGTCATCATGATTACGACCAAGGATCAGGAAACCGACAAGATATGGGGCATGCGCCAGGGCGCCGTCGAGTATCTCGTCAAACCGGTCGAGGCAAAGCAACTCGTCGCCAAGATCAACGCGGTGATGGCTGCCTAAGTGAGTGAAGTCGCGCTAGCCGAACTCGTCGAGCAGCCGTTCGAGCTGCTGCAGGAAATCGAGCGGCGCTCGCGGCAGGCGCACGCCGGCGAGGGTGCTGCGTCAATGCCGGCCGAGTGGGTCGGCGTCGGTTTTCGCATCGGCGAGGAACAGTTTGTCGCGAGCCGGGAGCAGGTCCGCGAGGTGCTGATGTTGCCCGATGGCATGACGCGCGTGCCGGGCGCGAAGCGCTGGATGCTCGGCATCGCCAATCTGCGTGGTCACCTGCTGCCGCTGGTCGACGTGAAGTTACTTCTCGGCAGCGGGCGCACGACGTTGCGCCGCAACACCCGGGTCATATCCGTCAATCATCGCGAGGTCCCGGCCGGCCTGGTCGTAGACGAGGTACTCGGCTTCCGCCGCTTCATGGATCACGAATTTACCGACACCTGGCCTGAAACCGTCGTACGTTGCGACCGTTTCCTCACCGGTGCGTACCAGCGTGGCGAGGATATCTGGCCCGTCATGAACCTGTTCGACTTTATCGAGAGCAATCTTTTCCTGCAGGCAGCGGCCGAGTAGGACACCGAGAGATAGCAAGCTATGGCTAATTCAGCAGATACATCTACTACGTTTCGGATCGTCGCAATCGTCGCAGCGGTCATGTTGCTGGCGTCGGGAGCCCTGATATACCTGCAGGGGTCCGGCGGCACATCCGCTTCCTCCCAGGACTGGCGCACGCTCGAATCGAGCGCGGCACAGGTCAGCCAGGGCGATGCACTCGTTACGCGGCTGAACAAGGCAGGCATGGATATCGGGGCTGCGGCTGACGGCGTACTGGGCTTGAGCAACGAGATGCTGGATCGCTCCGGCGCGACAGACGCTGTACTGGAGCTGCAGCGGCGCGCGATGCGTATTTCGGCCGTTGCACCCGGACTGGCATCGAACCCCGAACTCGAAGAGGTGTTGTCCTCGGTCAGTGACGACGCAGCATACCTGCGCGCGGTGCATGACGCCCTGGCGGGCGAGGAATCCGAGCTCGACATCACGACGCTCAACGATGCGGGACAGGAAGCAGTTGTCGTGCCGCTCGGTGATCACCTGAATGCGCTGGAAGCCGGCCTGGAGCAGATCGGTGCGGGCGTGGCGGATATGTCGAAGCTGGCCGATGCGCGCCTGCGGCTTGCGGCGAGCGCCATGCGCCTGATGGACGGAGAGTCCGCGAACGCCGGACCGCTCCCGGGCTTCCTGACCTCTCCCTACATTCCCCTCGGTTTGATCGTCGTGGCGGTGCTGCTCATCCTCGGGCTTATTTCGCTCAATTCGAAGTCATCCGAATTCGAAGCAACGGCCAAGGTGCAGGCAGCGCAGAACGAGCGCAACCAGCAAGCCATCCTGCGTCTGCTCGTCGAGATGGGCAGCCTTGCCGATGGCGACCTGACCGTTGAGGCCACGGTAACCGAGGACATTACAGGTACCATTGCCGATTCCTTCAACTTCGCCATCGAGGAGCTACGCAAGCTGGTGGCGACCGTCAACGAAACAGCAATCATGGTCGACTCTGCCGCCAAGCAAACCGAGAGCACGGCGTCGCACATGGCGAAAGCCGCCGACACGCAGGGCCGTGAGATCAATGCGGCGACCGAGTCCATCGTGTCGATGGCCGCGTCGATCGAAGAAGTCTCCGGCAACGCGGAACGCTCCTCGGACGTTGCCCGTCACTCGGTTGAGGTCGCACACAAGGGCGGCGAGGCCGTGCGGCGTACGATCGATGGCATGAACACGATTCGCGAGACGATCCAGGAGACGTCGAAACGCATCAAGCGGCTTGGCGAGAGCTCGCAGGAAATCGGCAACATCGTCGAGCTCATCAATGACATTGCGGAGCAGACGAATATTCTCGCGCTCAATGCGTCGATCCAGGCGTCCATGGCCGGCGAAGCCGGGCGCGGGTTCGCGGTCGTCGCCGACGAGGTGCAGCGCCTTGCCGAACGCTCGACGAATGCGACAAAACAGATCGAGGTCCTGGTGCGCACAATTCAGGCCGACACCAATGAGGCGGTTGTCTCGATGGAGCGCAGTACCACCGACGTGGTTGGCGGCGCGTTGCTGGCCGAGAATGCAGGCGCCGCGCTCGACGAGATCGAACAGGTATCCAACCAGATTGCGAGCCTGGTACAGAACATTTCCAGCTCGGCCCGGCAACAGGCCGGTTCGGCGGCAGATGTGACACGGCGTACGACGCGCCTTCGCGAGATCAGTGAACAGACCGGCAAAGCGACAACGGCCACGGCTGCCGCTATTTCGAAACTGTCGGAACTGGCTTCGCAGCTCCGCAAGACGGTCGCCGGGTTTACGCTGCCGAGCAATGCATTGCAGGCCAAGACCTTGCAGATGTCGGCGGCAAACGCGCCGATTGCGAAGCCCGACGAGCAGGCAAAGGCGGGCTAGGAACGCGCGGATTCCCAGATGAGCGATACCGGAATACAGGAGCAAGTCGTCGAGGACGCCGGAGGTGGCGTCATCGGCAGCGCGTTGGCGATTGTCGCCACCGAGCTCATGGAGACGATTCGCAATGCCCACCTTGCCCTCGAAGATTGTGTCGACGGGCGTGGCGGGTCGGCTGCGCTTGTTCGCGCCGGCGAACTCCTGCACCAGGTCCGCGGTGCTTTGCAGCTCACCGAAACGTATGGCGCAGCCCTGCTCGCCGAGGAAATGGAACTCGGCTGCAAGTACCTGGCCGGTCTGCGTGCGGGCAAGGGGCGTGAGGATGGTCTCGACGCGCTGACGCGCGCCATGGTGCAACTGCCCACGTACATCGAGCGCCTGCTCGGTGGCGGGCGCGACATCGCGCTTGTGCTGCTGCCGATGCTCAACGATTTGCGAGCCGCGCGCGGCGAGCCGCTGCTGTCTGAAGGCACCTTGTTGCTGCTGAACCTGTCGCCGAGCCGGGCGACAAAGTCCGCCGAAAAACGTGAAGGTTCGGGCGAGGATCCCGTTGCAGTGGCGACGAGGCTGCGGCCGAAATTCCAGCTCGCATTGCTCGGCTGGATCAAGGGCGGCGATGGCGCGCGGCACCTGGAAACACTGTCATCGGTCGCGATGAAGCTCGAGGCAGCGGCGACACGTGACGACATGTACCAGCTGTTCTGGGTTACCGGCGGCGTGCTCGAATCGCTGCGCGAAGGTGGCCTGGAAACGTCGGTCGCGCTGAAGCGGCTGCTCGGCCAGGTCGATCGCCAGATCAAACGTGTCATCGACGAAGGTATGGAAGCCTTCGACAACTATCCTGTCGATGACCTGCTCAATAACCTTCTCTACTACGTCGCGCGGTCGAGCACGGCCGGGCAGCGCATCGGCGAGATCCGCGCCGCATTCAATCTATCCGAGTTGCTGCCGGGCGACGAGCAGGTCGAGCATGCGCGTGAGGCGTTGTCGGCGCCCAGCGTCAAGCTTATGGAAACGGTCGCTTCCGCGATCAAGGAAGACCTCGCGCGCGTAAAGGACGTGCTCGATATTTTTGTGCGCACGGGCATGAACAAGCCGGCCGAGCTCGTGCCGCAACTCGAGCTCCTGAAGAAAATAAGTGACACGCTGGGTGTTCTTGGCCTCGGTGAATTGCGCGGTGACATCGACGCAGAAATCGATCGACTCAAGACTGTCGTGGAACGCGGCGGCGGCGCGTCTGAACAGATCATTCTCGATATTGCGTCGACGCTGCTGCGCGTCGAAGACCGGCTCGACCAGCAACTCGTACGCCTGATCACGCCGGGGGATGCTGGCGATGTGGCCGACGATGCCGACCTGCCGCCGCAAGAGGCTGCCGACTACCAGGCCGTCGCCGAATCAGTCATGCGCGAGTGCATCATCAACCTGGCACGCATCAAGGAGACAGTTGGCCAGAGCCTGGCGTCGCAGGCGCCATCGCAGGGCCTCGACAGCGTGCCGTCGCTCGTGCGCGGTATCAAGGCCGGGCTGTTGATGCTCAACAAGACACGTGCGATGGAGATTGTCGATCGCATCGGCCGCCTGATTACGCTGACGCTGGAAGGCGAAGGCGTCTCACGCCTGTCACAGAAAGAAACCGACCGCATGGCAGACGCCATTGTCAGCATCGAGTACTACATGGAGACGGTGAAAGCCGGCCGCAGCGAGCCGTGGTATATGCTGGATAACGCTGAGGCATGCCTCGCGGTGTTGCGCGATGTCGAGCACCGCCTGGCGCAAGAGGCCAAGGAACCGCCCAAGGTCGAGATTACGCAAAAGCTCGATGCTGACGAAATCGCCCGGCAGGCGGAGGAAATGGCGCTTGCCGAACAGGCCCGCATGCAGGCCACCGAGGTCATGCCGCTGCCGGTTGTGGCGCCCGATGCAGAACATCTCGACCCCGAGCTGCTCGAACTTTTCATCGAAGAAGCCAGGGAAGAGTTTGCATCGATCAAGCGCAAGCTGCCGTCCTGGCAGGAAGACCCGGATGACATGGAGACGCTGATCACCGTGCGGCGTTCATTCCATACGCTCAAGGGCAGCGGTCGCATGGTTGGCGCCGAGCGAATCGGCGAATACTCCTGGTGTGTCGAAAACCTGCTGAACCGACTGATTAACCGCACGTTGGTGCGTACGCCGCCAATGGTCGACTTCATCATCGAAGCGGCCGCGGCTGTCGAAGAACTGATCGAACAGCTCGAGGTTGGTACCGAACCCTCTTCCGACATCAGCCTGCTCATGGCGCGAGCCAACGCATTTGCCGAAGGGGATCCGAATGCGGCCGTGCTGGCGGTGCAGAAGCCGGCCGAGGCGATAGCCGAGGAAGAAGCATCTGCCCTCGAGATGGACCCGGTCCTGCTCGACATTTTTTCGAAGGAAACGGCCGGCCATTTGAAGGTCATCGTCGATTACCTCGCTGCCTGTGCGGGTCACGAACCTCCTTACGACGTTACTGACAAGCTGCATCGTGCGTGTCACACGCTGCACGGCAGCGCGAACATGGCGAATGTCGAGCGCGGTGTGGCCGTAGCTGCGGCGCTAAACCGCTTTGTGCGGCGTGTCTACGACTACAAGGTCGGCTTCCAGAAGTCCGGCCTGGACGCATTGCGTGCCGGCGCGCAGGCGATAGGCACGATTGTCGGGGACATCAACAAACCCGAGCGCACCCGGGCTGATTACACCGCGCTGATCGAACACATCACCAAGCTGGCCGATGCCGTACATCCTGAATCGACAGTTATTCCCGACGACGTAACCAGCATTTCGCGTGCCGCGGCTAAAGCCGCTCCGCCGGAAAGCGTTGCACCCGAGCCGCAACCCGAGCCACAACCCGAGCCGGAACCCGAGGCAGAGCTCGACAGCGGCGAGCCGGGCTACGACGCGGAGATTGCCGCGATCTTCACCGAAGAGTCGGCGGAGTTGCTCGAATCGACCGACAAGGCGCTGCTCGAATGGACCAATAACAAAGAGTCCCAGCAGTCGATGGAGGAACTCAAGCGCCACCTGCACACGCTGAAAGGTGGTGCGCGCATGGCCGGTATCACGTCCATGGGCAACCTGAGTCATGAACTCGAGACTCTGCTGATCTCGCTGGACGATGGCCGCGTGAAGCCGTCGGCCTCGATCGATGATCTGCTGCAGCAGAGCGTCGATGAGCTGCACCGCATGCGCGATGCTGTCATTGCCAACAAGCCAGTGCCTGCCGCAGCCGATCTCGAGAAACGCATCCAGGCTGCAAATGCCGGTTTCGAAATGGCCGATGATTCGGAAGTCGAAACGGCGCCGCCCAAGGAAGATGTAGAAGCCGCAGAGCCGGCGGAATTCACGATCGAGCCCGACGATACGGTCAGCATGGTCATAGTGGATACGCCGCTCGCGGACGAGCTGGCCGAGATCCCGAAAGCGCCGAAGGTCGAGGAGCCGCCAGTCACTGAAGCACCGGCTGCCGCCGAGCAACAGCCGGCCGCGCCGAAACCCGAGCCAAAACCCGAACCCGAGCCCGAGCAGGAGCCTCGCAAGATGGTTACGGCGAGGCCGAAACCGGAACCGGAGGAGCCGAAGCCCGCGGCGGCGCGTGGCGAGCAGCGCCAGGAGTTTGCGCGCATTGACGCAGAGTTACTGGAAGAACTGCTCAATGCCGCCGGCGAAATCAGCATCTATCACTCGCGCCTGACACAGCAGGTCAGCTCGTTCGAATTTCATGTCGAGGAGCTCGAGCAAACTATTGCTCGCCTGCGGGAGCAGCTGCGCAAGCTCGAGATCGAGACCGAGGCGCAGATCATGCATGGCCACCAGGACACATTGGTGGCGCGCGACTTTGATCCGCTCGAGCTCGACCGCTATTCCAATATCCAGCAGTTGTCGCGGGCGCTTGCCGAGTCCGCGAGCGACCTGACGAGTCTCAAGGACCTGCTGCAGTCACTGACGACCGAGGCCGAGGGCCTGTTGGTGCAACAGTCACGCGTCACTGCCGAGTTGCAGGACGGCCTGATGCGAACTCGCATGGTGCCGTTCGAGCGTCACGTGCCGCGCCTGACACGCCTCGTCCGGCAGATCGCGAAGGAAGCCGACAAACGTGCCGAGCTCGCGGTCGAAGGCGCATCGGGCGAACTCGATCGCCAGGTACTGGAAAAGATGCTGCCGCCGTTCGAGCACATGCTGCGCAACGCCGTCGTGCACGGCATCGAGTCCTCCGATGAGCGCCAGAAAGCCGACAAGCCGGCGACAGGGCGCATCACGATTCGCCTGCATCGAGAGGGTTCGGAGATGGTGATCGATGTCGCCGATGACGGTCGTGGCCTCGATGTCGAGGCTATTCGCCGCAAGGCGTATGAGCTGGACTTGCTGCAGCCGGACTCGCGGGTTACTGACGAAGAGATCATGGATCTCATCCTGACGCCGGGATTCACGACGGCAGGCAAGGTCACGCAGGCCGCGGGACGCGGCGTGGGCATGGACGTCGTTGCCAACGAAGTGAAAAAGCTTGGTGGGTCGTTGCGCATTTCCTCGGTGACGGGCCAGGGCACGAATTTCACCGTGCGCCTGCCATTCACGCTTGCAATCACGCAGGCCCTGATTGTGCGCACGGGCGACGAGGTCTACGCGTTGCCACTGCCCTCAGTGGAAGGTGTGGCCCGCATCCCGCGCGGCGAACTGGAAAACCTGCTCAGCCAGAGCGAGCCGAGCTACCAGTATGGTGAACAGACCTACAAGTTCCGTCATCTCGGCATGTATCTCGGTGGCCAGGCTGCGAATCTGCCGACGGACGAGCCGTTCATTCCCGTCATCCTCGTACGCGCCGGCGAGTTTTCCGCCGCCCTGTTGACGGACGAGATGATTGCGAGCCGTGAAATCGTCGTCAAGACGGTGGGCCCGCAGCTGGCAAGTATCCGCGGCATCTCGGGCGCCACGATCCTGGGCGACGGCCGCATCGTGCTCATTCTGGATATCGCCGCCCTCGTCAGAACCGGTGCGCCGGTCGTCGAACTCAAGAAGGCGGCGCCGACACCCACCGACGACCGGCCGCTGGCATTGGTCGTCGACGACTCCATCACCGTGCGCCGTGTTACCGAACGCTTCCTGCAGCGCAATGGCATGCGGGTTGCCACCGCCAAAGACGGTCTCGATGCGATCAGCGTCATGGCTGACCAGAAGCCCGACATCATCCTGCTCGACATCGAAATGCCGCGCATGGATGGCTACGAATTTGCGTCCCATGTTCGCAACGACGAACGCGTCGCCGACATCCCGATCATCATGGTTACCTCGCGTGTCGGTGATAAACATCGCGCCCGCGCCATTGAACTCGGCGTCAATGACTACCTCGGCAAGCCATACCAGGATTCCGAGCTGCTCGAAGCAATTGGCCGACTGCTCGAAGAAAGAGGAATCACACTGACGTGAGCGCAGAAAGCGACGAACTGTATAGCCTGCTGGTGCCACTGGCCGAAGATCGCCTGATCGTGCCACGTGCCTGCGTGGCCGAGGTTGTGCGTTTCTCGCAGCCGGAACACGAGGCCGGCGCTCACAAATGGATGCTCGGTACGGTGAACTGGAACGGGCGCCAGCTGCCGGTCGTGTCGTTCGAGGGAACGCTCGGGAAAGAGCTACCGGCAGTGACCGGCCGCACCCGGATCGTCGTGTTCTATGCAAGCACCGGGCAGCTCAAGACAGGTTATTTCGGTGTCCTGACACAGGGCTTCCCGCAACTGGTTCGCGTCAATCGCGATGTGCTCGACCTGCACACGACCGACGGTTGGCCCGAAGATGCCCCTGTGCTGTGCCGGGTAAAGATGATCAACGAGTTCCCACTCATTCCCGACCTCGAAAAGCTCGAGGCGATGCTGGCCCGCGAATCCATCCAGGCCTGACCCCCCAACACGCATTGCCGGTAAGAATTCTGTGATGCCTGTCACTGACATTTGTGTGACGTGGTTCCATTATTGATTCGCGACAGGAAGTTCGCATGCCGATTCCGGCCAGCACGCCAAGGAGGGAAAATGAGTAATCCATACGACAACGCCCGTGACGAGAATTCCTCGGTCCTGGGTCCAACTCTCAAGTTCAAGGGTGAACTGAGTGCCGACGAGGACCTTTTGATAAAGGGCCGCGTCGAAGGTTCGATCAGGCATTCATCCAGCCTGACCATCGGCGAAGGTGGCCACGTCAAAGCCAACGTTGCGGCCGAGTACATTGCGGTTGAAGGGCGCGTGGAGGGCGACCTCAATGGCAGCAAGTGTGTGAAGATTCGCAAGACGGCGAAAATCGACGGCAACATCGTGAGCCCGAGCGTGTCGCTGGTTGATGGCGCGAAGTTCAACGGCAAGATCGACATGGACAGCGATCCAACAGCCAAACACGCTGGAAAGCCAGCCGAGCGACCGGTGGAAGATGCGGTTGCCGCGCCCGAGAAGGCAGCTGCAACGGAAACCGACGAGTCGAGCGCTGATGCGAATCAGGGCGCCAGGAAGAAGCGCCCCGCCGCGAGTAAACCCAAGAGTGCCGACAAGAAACCGGCCAACGCCGCCTGATGGGAGAAATCGACATGTCAGATTCTGAATTGATGGCGCCGTCAGACACACATACAGACGGCGATAACGAGCAGCTTACCGAGTCGCAGGTGATTGCGTTCCGGGATGTGCCCAAGTCGGTACAGCGTGACGATCAGCAACAAGGCGGCGAGGTGTCCGTCATTGGCGAGACGCTGCACTTCAAGGGTGAGCTGTCTGCGGGCGAAGATCTCGTCATCGAGGGTAAGGTCGAGGGTACAGTCAACCAGGGCAAGTGCTGCCTCACCGTAAAGCCCAAGGGCATCATGCTCGCGAACGTCAACGCGACGAAGATTTTTATTGAAGGACGGGTCGAGGGTGACCTTTCGGCGACAGTAAGTGTCACGATTCGCGAGAGCGGCGAGGTCACAGGCAACATCATTGCCCCGCGCGTTGCGATCGACGAAGGCGCCACGTTCAACGGCAATATCGAAATGCGCGCGCCGAAGGAGAACACCGGCAAGTAAACCGAATTCTGCGCTAGAATCGCAGACCGAGCGGTTGTGTTGAAGGGGCCCCAGATGGGGCCTCTTTGCTATAAGGTGTCTCATGAAGGCTTCAGTCATCCGGCCTGACCCGGCCAGCGAGTACAGCACCGAAGAGCGCTGTCATATCCTCGAATTGTCCAACTCCGCGAATGACGAAGCATTATCTATCGCCAGGGCACGTGTCGAAGCGGGCGTCACGACGGCATTTCACCGCTGCGTGAATACAGCGGAGCGCTTCGTGATCACCCAGGGCGAGGGACGCGTCGAAATCGAAGGGCTGTCGCCCGAGACGGTCACCGTTGGTGATGTCGTGATTATTCCTCCGGGCGCCGAACAGAGAATTGCCAATACCGGCAACGAAGATCTCGTCTTTCTGGCACTGTGCACGCCGCGTTTCCGGCCCGGAAATTACAGGCACACCGAGTAGGGTGACCCGTGGATGCGCTGGCGAAAGTCCTGTTTGTCGTGATCGGCGCAGCGTTCTTCTTTCTCGGCGGCCGTGGCCTCTTCTGGAATGAGGCCAGGGAGGTGGAACGTTTTCGGGCGATCGTGAGCCGCGGCCTTGCGACTGTCATGGCCGAAAGCGGCGTCAGGAACGTGCTGTTCGGTGGCCTGCTCGCGTATGCATCGCGCACGGTTCCATATTCGCTTTCCTGGCAGGTTCTCGGCCTGGCGATTGTCATTTTGGGGGCCGCTGTCTTTGCTGTCGCAAGATTCAACGCACCGGGTACGCCCAGGCTCGAGCAAATGCCCGAAGGGCCGCTGCTCGCGAAGCGTGTCAAAGCGCGCCGGGTGTCGGGGGCTCTGTATACGGTGGGCGGCATCATCTGGGTGTGGAACGGCCTCGCGGTCTTGTCATGACACTATTGCGACTGTTCCCGGTCTGTGACGCTACGCCAGGTCTCCCCAGGCAGACTGCGCTACGGCAATAGCCGCCAGTGCCGCAGTCTCGGTGCGCAGCACACGGGGGCCGAGGGATACCGCCTTGAAGCCGGCGACTTCGGCATCGTCATATTCAGAATCGCTGAAGCCGCCCTCCGGTCCTATCAGGAGGCATACCTTCGTGGCCGGCGCCGCGATCGAAGTCAGCGGTGTGGGCGCACCTGGCTGCAGGATCAGGTCGGTACCTGTCTCCCTGGCACCAGCGCCGAACCAGGCGTTCAAGGCGACCGGCGCATCGACCAGCGGTGGCCGCACGCGGCCCGATTGCTCACAAGCGCTGGTTGCAACGCCTTGCCAGTGATCGCGCCGCTTTTGAGCGCGCTTCTCGTCAAGCCTTACGACGCCATACTCGGTAAACACGGGTGAGATACGTTTCACGCCCAGTTCGGTCGCTTTCTGGATGACGAAGTCCATGCGCTCGCCGCGCGAGATGCCCTGTACCAGGTGAATCTTCAGCGGCGATTCCGTAGTCGTCTCAACGGGCTGCTGAACCTGCACCACGGCGGCATTCTTCGCCAGCGATTTGATGCTGGCCTCGAACTCTCCATCAGCGCCGTTGAACACCTGGATGTTGTCGTCGATATGGAGCCGCAGTACCCGCCCGAGGTAGCGTGACTGGTCCTTGTCGAGGCGCAGCTCCGCGCCTGTGGAGAGCTTGTCGTTGACGAACAGTCGGGTCAGTGCCATTGCAATTGCTTTTGCCTGTGATGAGGACGACTATCGTATACCAATGAGCGACACATACCGCATCGACAGCGAATCGGGGCTGGTTCAGGAGGCGAGGCAATGCCCGAGCCCCAACTGCGACGATCGCCCCGACGACGCCACGCCTCGCCTGCTCGTCATCCACAGCATCAGTCTGCCGCCCGGCCGCTTTGGCGGGCCGGAGATCGAACAGTTGTTCACCAACCGGCTCGACTGGGATGCTCATCCATACTTTGGCGAGATCCGGGGTCTGGAGGTGTCCTCGCACCTGCTCATTCGTCGCGATGGCGAACTGCTGCAGTTTGTGCCCCTCACACGCCGCGCCTGGCACGCAGGTGAGTCCACATTTCGCGGTGTGAACTGTTGTAACGACTACTCGATCGGCATCGAGCTCGAAGGCGAGGACGACACGCCCTATTCCGACAGGCAATACGAGGTGTTGACTGGTATCAGTCGCGCCATCCTGTCGGCATATCCCGCTATCTCGGGCCGTGAAATTGCTGCTCACTCGGACATTGCGCCGCGGAGAAAAACCGATCCGGGTCCTGCTTTCGACTGGCTACGCTTGTATGATGGGTTAGGCACTTCGTAATGACGTCAGAAAGAGTTAAGGAACGATGCATCTGATTGCCCTGCTTATCGGTCTCGTTGTCGAGCGGCTTGCGACCCAGTTGTTTCATCTGCGCCGCCTGCGCTGGCTGGACCGCATCATAGATGCCGGCTTTCGGCAGGCTAACCGCGTGCCGAACTGGCCAGCACTGATCCCGATCCTCGTACTCGTTTTCCTGCTGGTGTTGCCGGTGCTCGTCCTGAGCATTGTTTTCGTGGCGGGCGACCCGCTGCTCGGCTTCCCGTTCCTTTTGCTCGGCATCGTCGTGCTGTTCTTTTCGTTTGGCCCGCAGGACATTGGCGAAGATGTCGACGAATACTGCAAGGCGATCGAAGACGGTGACAAGGAAAGGATTCGGCAGACCGCAAAGGCCATCATCGAAAGCGATGTGCCTGGCGACACCCTGGAGCGTATTCACAAGGTCGAAGAGGCCGTATGCGTGCAGGCCAACAACCGGCTTTTTTCGATCATTTTCTGGTTCATTTTTCTCGGGCCGCTTGGTGCATGGACCTATCGCGCGACCGATATGATCCGCCGTCGTGCCGTCTTTGCTGCAAGCCGCGAAGAACAGCAAGATGGCAATAGCGAGCGTCTGCGAGAAGCGGCAACGGTATTGCATGGGTGGCTTGCCTGGATTCCTGCGCGCCTGACCGCAATCGGTTATGCCGCTGCCGGTAACTTCGACACGGCTCTGGGTGCCTGGCGCGCGCCGAGCGAAGAAAAATCGGATACGCAATCCGAATACAACGAACACTTGCTGGCGCGCGTGGGAATCGCGGCACTCGCGCTGGGTGACGATGCGGACGAGGACCTCGTTTCCCGCGGTATTCGCGGCGCCAGTGCAGCCAACCGACTGGTGTTCCGCCTCCTTCTCATCTGGGCCGTGGTCATCGCTGCAATGACCTTGTACGGCTGGACACAGTGAGGCGGCGCGAAGCCGCACTTGTTCTCCTAGCTCTAGCTATCCTCGGGGGTTGTTCCAGGACGCCGGAGCCTGGTTCGCCCGTGGCATCGGAGCCGCGACAGCGTATCGTCACGCTGGCGCCCAATCTCGCCGAGCTGGTGTATGCAGCCGGCGCCGGAGATTTGCTGGTAGGTGTCAGCGCCTATTCCGACTTTCCTCCGGAAGCACTCGATCTGCCCGTTGTCGGTGATGCGTTCATGATCGACCAGGAACGCCTGTCCATGCTCGAGCCTGACCTGCTGCTGGTATGGCATGGTGGCACGCCCGCACACGTCGTCGACGAGCTGCGCGCCGCCGGCTACAACGTCAGGGTGATGCGCACCAATACGCTGGACGACGTCGCCCGATCGATCATCGAGATCGGCTCGCTGGCGGGCCGGCAGGAATCGGCGCAGCAAGCGGTCGAGGTCTATACGAAGGAACTGGACAGAATACGTTCGACGCAGGTCACCAAGGCCACAATCAGGGTCTTCTACCAGGTATCGCGGCGGCCACTTTTCACCGTTAGCAGCGGCCACTACATCAGCGAGTTGATCGAGTTGTGCGGCGGCACCAATGTGTTTGCGGACCTCGGCGACCTCGCGCCAACCATCGGTGTCGAGGCGGTCGTTGAGCGCGATCCGGAAGTAATGATGGCGAGCATGGATGCCGGCGAAGACGCGTTCGCGGAGTGGCAGCGCTGGCCGGACATTGCCGCGAACCGATATGGAAACCACTTCCAGATGCCGGCCGACGAGATCGGCCGCGCGACGCCAAGGCTGGTACATGCCGCGGTTTCCGTGTGTGATGCGCTTGACGAAGCGCGTGCCCGGCGGGGCACACAATGATCGTCAGGCCCGCGATACCCGCCGATCTCGCCACCGTTACGGCATGGCTTGATGCTGCCGGATTGCCAACAGCGGACCTGACTGAAGCGCACATGGAAAATTTTCTGGTTGCCGTCGACGCTGATTCGCCGCTGGGCATGGTTGGGCTCGAGACATTCAATGATGTTGGCCTGTTGCGATCACTCGTCGTCGATCCCGGAGCGCGTAGCGGCGGTATCGGGCGCCGGCTCGTTGCGGCGCTGGAAGCAAACGCCGCCTCGAAAGGCGTCACGGAAATGTGGCTGCTAACCATCGATGCAGATGCTTACTTCGAGAAGCTCGGCTACGAGATGCAGGGGCGCGATTCGGCGCCGAACAGCATTCGCAGTACAGCCGAGTTTGCCGACCTGTGTCCGGGCGATGCGGTGTTGATGAAGAAGGTACTGTGAGACCGCTACCGCTCACGGTTCCACAACGTTTCTGTCCCTGACTCGGCGCGTGCAAGCACGCGTGCGATGACGAACAGCAGGTCGGAGAGCCGGTTCAGGTACTGAAGCGCCTCGGGCCGCACGGTCTCCTCAGCGGCGAGCGTCGTTGTCGCCCGTTCCGCACGACGCACGATTGTGCGTGCGAGGTGGCAGGCAGCCGCCGCAGGGCCGCCACCGGGCAGGATAAATTCCTTGAGCGCCGGCAGGTCCGCGTTTAGCGCGTCGAGCTCGGCCTCCAGCCGGCCGATGAAGTCGCTCGTGATAGCACCGTGGCCGGGAATGCAGAGCTCGCCGCCAAGTTCGAACAGGTCGTGCTGGATCTCGGTCAGGATGCTGCGGATGCCCTGCGGTACCGAGTCACTGGCCAGTACCAGGCCAATCGCACTGTTGGCCTCATCGACAGTACCAAACGCGTCGACGCGCAGGCTGTCCTTTCTTACCCGCGAGCCGTCGCCCAGCCCGGTAGTTCCGTCGTCACCGGTGCGCGTGTATATCTTGCTAAGTCGTTTACCCATGCTCTCGCCTAGTTCCAGCGGTATTTTAGCTCGACAAACCCGCTGCGCTCCTGCATCCGGAAGCTGTCCGCTGTCTCGTACTCGGTGTCCAGCAGGTTCTCGACGCGGGCATGAATGGCCCAGGTGTTGCCCAGGCTGAACTGGGCAGTCAGGTTGGCGAGCACGTATCCACGCAGCTTCACCCCCCCGAAGTCTTCGCGGTCGCCGCTCGCGAAAACCGACAGGCCCAGCCGGTGCGCGCCGACATCCTGTGTATACGACACCGATGCCGTTTCCTCGGCGCGGCGCAGCAGGCGTTCACCGGTCAGCGCATCCTCGGCCCTTTGCCTGGTGACTTCGGCATGGATGACATATCGCTCGCCGCGGTACTCGTAACCGACCTGTGCGCCGCGAATTTCAGCTTCTGCGATGTTCCGTAGCGTGAACGTCTGCAGGTCGAACTCGATAAGGTCGTCAATGTCGTTGGCATAGATTTCGACGTTTACGCTGTGGCCCGTGCCCGGTGCGAACCGCAGGCCGAGTTGCGCCTCGTCCGCCTGCTCCGGATCGAGGTCGGGATTACCACCAAATCCGAAGCGGTCGGTCGCATCCGGCGCTCGGAATGCATGGCCCAGGCCCGCATTCAGCGTCCAGTTGTCGCCGATATCGAACGCGTACTCGGCATTCCATGTCGTGTGGCGGCCGAATGTCTCATGATCGGTAAGGCGCAGCGCGGCGAAAGTCCGGTGCGGGCCCACGGACCACTGGTCCTGGACGAATGCGGCGCGGACTTCGGTGTCTTCATCGAACCCGGAGCCGAACGATAGTGACTGCGCATTCTCATCGGCGAGGAACAGGCCGCCCGTCAGCGTGTGATCCCGGAACGCGTGGCTGTATTGCCAGTCGAGCGCCAGGCGATCCGATTTCACGAAATCGTCGCTCTGGTTCTGCGCGATGTCGTCTTGCA
This sequence comes from Woeseiaceae bacterium, assembly GCA_037386905.1. Lineage (GTDB taxonomy): Bacteria > Pseudomonadota > Gammaproteobacteria > Steroidobacterales > Woeseiaceae > UBA1847. The sequence goes on along the minus strand of JARRLQ010000006.1, from coordinate 27,628 downwards.
TAAACGACGCGATAAGCTTGCTCGTACCGCTGTCACCGACCCGGGTATTGAGTTCGACAGCGGTTGTCGTGTTTTCGAAGTCCTGGTCGACAGGGTTCAGGAAGAAGTCGAGGTACTCGACGGTGCCCTCGGTCCGCCAGTGGCGAGCGCTGATCTCGCTGTTGCCGAAGCGGCGCGAGCCATAAAGATTGGCGGACAAATTATCGTAGCCGCGCACGATGTCGGAGTCAGTACGCGGTGCATAGCCGTCCGTTTCCTGCCAGTTGACCGTGATACCGAACTCGCCTTTCTCGCCGTGGTTACCTCCGGACAGGAATCCCGATGTTGTATCAAAGCTGCCGGCGCCGGCTCCCGCCTCGACAAACGCACTGTCGGCGCGTCGCGTGATGATATTGATCACGCCACCAATGGCGTCGGTGCCGAACAGCGCCGAACGTGCGCCCTTGACGATCTCGACGCGTTCGATGATCTCGGGACTCATGTGCTGGATGGCGGCCCCTCCGAGCGTGCCCGGGTTAATCCTTACACCGTCAATGAGCACGAGCGTGTGGTTGCTTTCAGTACCGCGCATGAACACCGATGTCGCCTGTCCCGGTCCGCCGTTGCGGCCGATATCGATGCCGGCCTGGAATCGCAACAGCTCGGCGAGGTCGGTCGCGAGAGACAGTTCGATGTCCTCCCGGGTGATGACCGTGACCGGAACGATCGCATCGCTGAGCGGAATCTCGGTCCGCGTCGCGGTGACGATGATGGTCTCACCGGGAGCCAGGTCGGCGGCAATTGTTTCGGTGCCGAGGAACGCCAGGGCGATGGCGATCGCTGGTGGATGGATTTTCATTGTTGTGCCTCCCTGCGTGCCGCCCGCACGCGCATTGGTTTACGGTTTCACAAGGCCGGTCTCCGGGCTGACGAGCGGATGTGCATCCTGGCCGTAGCGCCTTCCCGCGAAAACTGTCGTCTTTCGCAGTGGCTCCGAACTGAAAGCATCAGCCCGGGGGCTACGGTTGAACTCGATCACCGTTGCGGGGGCAGCGCCGGACTGAGTCTGTCGGGAGACTCCACCGGCTTCCCGTTAACCCGATTTTTGCCAAACCGGGCTCACCTGGTGAGCTTCGTACGATAGGGACGCCGCCAGACACTGTCAAGCTGTCGCGGAGCGCTTGTTAATTGGCCAGCGAGCGGCTATTTTGCGGCGCACACTGCGGAAGGATTCCGAATTGACCAACCCAGACAAATCCCGGTTTTCTGAAGAACTGACCACGGCGCTGGAAGCCGCTCGTGCGGCAGCCGGTATCAGCCGCGACTACTACGCTGGCAACTTCACAGTGACGACCAAGGATGACCTGACGCCCGTTACGCAGGCGGATGTCGAGTGTGAGCAGGAAATCCGCCGGATCATTCTCGATCGATTTCCAGAGCACGGCTTTTACGGCGAGGAGACGGGTCGCACGCATGCCGATGCAGACTACCTGTGGCTCGTCGACCCGATCGATGGCACCAAGGGCTTCGTACGCCAGTACCCGTTTTTCTCCACGCAGATCGCGCTGATGTACGAGGGACGCATAGTGCTTGGGGTGTCGAACGGCACGATGATGGACGAACTCGCCTGGGCCGAAGAAGGGCAGGGAGCCTGGCTGAACGGAGAGAGGCTCGCGATCAGTAATATCCATGACCTGGATCGCGCTGCAGTATCAACCGGCAACCTCAAGTCGCTGGCGGCATCCAAAGGCTGGGCGTCACTTGGCGACATCGTAGCGCGAGCCGATCGCATTCGCGGTTATGGCGACTTCTACCATTACCATCTGCTGGCGTCCGGAAAGATCGAGGCCGTGATCGAGTCCGACGTCAATATCCTGGACATCGCCGCTTTGTCGATCATCGTGACCGAAGCAGGTGGCGTGTTCACCGACCTCAACGGTGAGGCGGTAGCACTCGATACCCGCTCGGTGCTTGCGGCCAACGCCGCGCTGCATGAGAGATACCTGGGCCTGTTAAAGGGCTGGGTGGTCTGACGTCGCGACAAACAACTCGCGCGAACGCCAGGCGACGGATTCCATGCGCGTGGCAAACAGCTCGCTCAACGTTTCCTCGTTGAGAACTGTCGCACTTTCCCCCAGCCGCCAGCGGCCATCACCGAACAGCAACAGGCAGCGGTCGGCGAACCGCACGGCCAGGTTGACGTCGTGCAGGCTGGTGATAATGCCGGCGCCCTCGTCGGCCGCCTGGCGGAACACGCGCAATGTATCGAGCTGGTGTTGCGGATCGAGGTGATTGGTCGGCTCATCGAGCAGGTAGACGTCCGGCGCCTGCGCCAGTACCTGTGCGATTGCGAGGCGCCGGCGCTCGCCACCGGATAGCGTCAGGATAGCGCGGCCGTGAAGGGCCTCGAGGCCCATCGCGGCAAGTGCCTGCGCCGCGATCGCGTAGTCATGTGCCGACTCCCAGCGCAACGCGCCGATGTGTGGATGGCGGCCAATCAGTGCGGTGTCCAGGACCGTGGCGGGGAAAATGTCGTCGATGACTTGTGGCAGCAATGCCAGGTGCCGTGCCGCCATCTGTCGCGGCACGCCTGAAATGTCATCGCCCAGCAGCCGGACGTCGCCCGAGCCGGGCGCGCGCAGGCCCGCCAGCGTCGTCAGCGCCAGGGTCTTGCCGGAGCCGTTCTGCCCAAGCACAGCAATCAGTTCGCCGCGCCGCAACTCGAGGTCAAGCCCTGCGATGAGCTGTCGACCGGGAACATCGACGCCGAGGTTTTCGCAGGCGAGAAGTATCTGGCTGGTATCGGGCATCTGGCGAGCGTAAACCAGGCTAGTCGGTAAGACGAATTTCTCGCGCCGTCGCGGGACCGACCATGACGTATTGCAGGCTTTTTGGAATGACGGCGTCGTTCGCTGCGATCGCGATGCGGCCACCCATGATTTCCGCCCAGCGCTGCGGGTAAAGCGGCACGCGCTCGGGCTCGGCGAGGCCGTCCGGCGCGACCGGCTGGCCGGTGCCCAGTTCGTACTTGTCGGTCGCGCCGAGCGTGTGCAGGAATTCATGGGCGATGATGACGTTGTTGCCACCTGCGTGACGGCGGCTTGCGCGCGCATTCACGATACCGACCATGCCTTTTTGCAGTCCCACCGAGTTTTCGAGCCGGAAAGCGTCATCAGGACTGTGATAGCGGACGAAGATGCGCACATCCGGTGTAATGCGGTCCTGGTCGCCGGCTGTTTGTGATGCCCACCAGCGCATCTTCAGCGACCACAGCATGACCTGCACGACGTTGGAATTGTTGCCGAGCGAGGGTGGTTGCTCGCGCACGGGCCGGCCGAGCTCCATTCGCAGCGGTTCTTCTATCGACTTGCCGTAGCGCCCCGTTTCACGCTTGAAGAAGTCTTCGATGTCAGTGAAATCGTCGACCTTGAGCGTCGCGATATAACTTTCCACGACGTCGCTGCCATCCGCGTTTATCGGGTACACCTTCACCCACAGGCTGTCATTCCAGTCAGTGCTGCGTACCTGCGTCAACCAGGTGCCGACGGCTACCATGAACAGGATGAACAGCAGTATCGCGATGCGTATTGCCTTGAACATGTCAGTATCCCGGCGCTCTTCGGCCGCGGGCGGCCTGTTCAAACGCATAGCTTATTTCGATGAGTTGACGGTCGTGTCCCTTCGCACCCATGAACGAGATTCCGACAGGCAGGTGAGTGATGAAGCCCGCGGGAACGGTGATATTGGGGTAGCCGGAGATGGCGGCGAGTGACGAACTGCCAACGTGGAAGCTGTCGCCGTTGACAGGGTCGGTCAGCCAGGCCGGGCTGTTGGTTGGCGCAATGAGCGCATCCAGTTCATGTTCCTGCAATGTCGAGTCGATTGCGGTAGTCGCCAGGGTCTTGCTCTTTTGCAGCGCCTCGAGGTACTCGGCATCTTCCAGCGTGCCCGTCTCCTGTGCCTTCAACATGATGTCCTGGCCGAAGATGGGCATCACGGCGTCACTGTTTTCCGTGTTGAAGCGAATAATGTCCTCAAGTGATGCCACAGGTGCATTCGACTCCTCGAGATAGCGGTTGAGATCTGTTTTGAATTCATAGAGCAACACTGTGTACGAAGCGCTGTTCATGCCGGGCGTTTCGATCACGATGTCGTCGATCACCTCGGCGCCGGCCTCGCGCAATACTTCGATGCTGCGCTCATAGATCAGCTCGACACCGGGGTGGCCTGCGCCGTAGTAGTTGCGAATTACACCGATGCGCTTACCCTGCAAACCGCTGCTTGCGAGTCCGCTGGTAAAGTCGCCCCCGGCCATGGCCTCGAGAAGCAGCGCCGCATCGCGCACGGTGCGCGCCATCGGCCCGGCGGTGTCCTGGCTGTGGGCGATCGGAATGATGCCGTCCTGGCTGACAAGTCCCAGCGTGGGTTTGATGCCTACGATGCCATTGGCGCCGGATGGGCAAACCACCGAGCCGTTGGTCTCGGTACCGACGGCAAGCATCGCCAGGTTGGCGGATACTGCTACCGCGGAGCCACTCGAGGATCCACAGGGGTTACGCGCCGGGTCATAGGCGTTGTGCGTCTGGCCGGCGACGCTGCTCCAGCCACTCGACGAGTGCCTGGACCGGAAGTTGGCCCATTCGCTGAGGTTTGCCTTGCCGAGAACTACCGCGCCTGCCTCCCGCAGCATGGTCACGAGCAATGCGTCGTCGGGCGGCACGTGATCCAGCAGTGCCAGCGAGCCGGCGCTCGTGTGCATGCGATCTGCGGTATCAATGTTGGCCTTCAAAACGACCGGAATGCCATGCAGTGGACCGCGTGGCCCGGTCTCGCGGCGCTCGCTGTCCAGCGCGCGCGCGATCGTGAGTGCGTCGGGGTTGATCTCGATGATCGAATTCAACGCGGGCTCCACGCGATCGATGCGTTCAATGCGGTCGATGTAAATACCCGCGAGTTGCTCGGCGCTGAGTTCGCCGCTCTCGAAGCGCGCCTGGGCCTGTTCGGTCGTTAGCTCCGAGACATCCGGGTATGACTCGGCGCAAGCGCCGAGGCACAGCAGCAGGGCCAGTAACAGGCTGCGAATCATCACCAACCGGCGCTACTGTGGCTTGCGAAACCGCAGTACATAGCGGTCCGTTTTGCCGCGTATCTCCGGGTCGAAGACGCTCTTGGTGTGATCGTCGTCGGGGTTGGCGAGGACGTCGCTCTCGCCATCGAGCACAAAGCCGACACCTTCGAGTTCAGCAATAACGATGGCGGAATCGATGCGATGCAGCGTATTGCCGGTCTCGGGCGGCGAGCCGCTGACAGCCTGGTGGTCGACGATGCCAAGTGTGCCTCCCGGCTTGAGGCTTTTGTAAATCTCGGCAAGGAATACGGGCACATCGATCTGCTCCCAACCGTATTGCTCCGAAGCCCAGTAGAGATCGTGGTAATTGAGGATGATCGTCACGACGTCGAACGTGTCGGCCTCAAGTGCGAGTTCATTGTTCTCGGCCATGAGAACTTCGGTATTCGGCAGGCGGTTATCCGCGTGGCGTGCGGCGTGCTCGTCGCCGACAAAACCCAGTAGCGGCGTGTTGGCGTGGGCGAAGACCTTGCCGTTTTCGCCGATGACGTGTGCCAGCAGTTCGGTGTAATAGCCGCCGCCGGCCCACATTTCGAGCACAACGTCACCGGGCTTGACGCCGAAGAACTCGAGTACAGCTTCCGGGTTGCGGCGGGCGTCGGATTCGCGGTCGGCCTCGGGGCGGGTTTCACTTGCCACGGCCGCGGCATAGATGGACACCGCCGGCTCGGCCGGCGGGGACGTTGCAACCGTGGTCTCGGCGGCGTCCTGGCCGCAGCCCGCGATCAGGAAGGAAATTACGAAGAGAGCGAGAAGTGTTCTCATGATTGGCTCCGGTGTCGGACGTGGGACGGATGATACCGGTATCGGGCCGCCCAATAAAAAGCCCCGCGGCGTGAGCGGCGGGGCTAAATTCTCTTTTTATGATTAAAAGAGGTAACTGCGAATTCGGGTCCGGATACAGAGATATTATTGTTATTGGATCTGGATCGTATTGTTTTTGTAGTTATTGTTCTTCTGGCGTCTAAATCCTGTATGTAGCCGTTTAGTGATACCGAGTGCAGTTACACTTCGCTTGGGCAGGGTATTAAAAGCAAGACCTGTGCCAACTCGGAATTGCCCTCCAGTAATTCAAGTATTTAGCGGACGGTACAGGTTATGTCCGGCGACGCTCGCAGACATATTGTAAAAAATCCCGACGAAATTGCTGCGCCGCACATCAACTGATTCCGAAACAAGCGCGTGTAAACCCAAGAAATCAAAGCACTTACGGACCAGGCCGAGGTCGTTTTGGCTATTTCTGTTCAATCTGTCCCAAACGCGCATTTTATGTGTCAAATTATTCGACGGATTGGGCACCCTGGGCCCTTTCCAGTAGCCCGATGGTGCTGAAAAAGCGCCCGTTTCGCACGATGCCGACAACGTTCAGTAGGTCCCCGACGTCGTTGAGCGGGTCGCCGTCCACGAGCACGATATCCGCGCTCGCACCGGGCGCAATGCGTCCGACTGACAGTCCCAGCCCGAGTGCCTTCGCCGCATTGATGCCGGCAGTGCGCAGGACGTGCTCCTCGTCCAGCCCGGCGCCCGCAAGCGCTCGCAGTTCCGCGTGCAATCCGATGCCGGGCGGCAGGCCATTGGCGGCACTGCCGAGGACGATTGACGATGACTGCGACGCAAGCTTCGGCGCCTCGCTCGACCGCCGCAGTGCGGTCGGGAATCCTTTGAGGAATCCTGCCTGCCGGGATCGCAACAGCTCCGGAAGTCCCGGTGTCCGGGAGTCAGCCAGCCCCGACAATACGGTTGCCGGCGCATCACTGTCTGCGAGTTGCGCATCCTCGTAGCGAATGCCGCGCGGCGACGTCGGCAGCGAATCGACGCTCAGGTTCATCGTCGACACGGTATCGAAATCGAGCATCCAGTCCGTCCCGAGAATTCGCGGTCCGGGCATGTCCTTGCCCGACCAGGTGTTGTTCAGTGCGGCAACATCCTCCATGTCGGCAACCAGCGTCGTCAGGCCGAAGCTCAGCAGGACGGGTCCGAGTGAAGCGTCAATGACTTGCGGCATGCGGGTGTGGCTATCGATCAGGCCCGGGATGGCAGTCAGGTCACCCATATCGACGACGATCGCGTCGGGACGGTCCGCCTGCGGTTCCACTGCGACGATGCGGCCGCCCTCCATGACGATGTCCATGCCGTGCCTGTAGCCACCGCCAATGCCATCGAACAGTCGGGCGGCGCGTACGACGAGCCGGCCACCGGGTTCGTTGGCCATGGGCAGCTGCCGTGCCCGGGGCGGTTTGGGCCTGGGGGTGGATTGGGCAAGATAGCTGGCACGGAACGGTATCTTGCTGGGGGTCCAGGAGTTGAACTCGCGTTTGCGGATCATGCCGCTGGCCGTGTAAATCATTACCTGGCGGTCCTGCCACGAGACCGGGGCAACAAACAGGTCTTCGGCCTCGATCAGCGGCCGAATCAGCAGCGGGTCTGAAAGTATCGCCATCTCGGTAACGATCCCGTCTTCAGTGTGCCGCTGGAAAGTGACGAGGCTGCCATCGGGACGCCAGGAAGGGCTCGACAGGGGGACCTCGGCGCTCTCGAGTATGCGCTCGGGCTGGCCCCGCCGCCGCAGCACGAGTGACCACACGTCGTCCTGTCGATGAATGTACAGGAGGTCTTCGCCGTTGGCAGACCACACCGGTTCGGTTTCGTCGCCGGGCTGGCTGCTGATACGCCAGGTCAGGCCCGTTGCAAGATCATATTCCCAGAGGTCAAAGCCTGTTTCGTGCCGGTCGCTCGAGTAAACAATGCGGCTGGAATCGGGGTGCCAGGCGGGGTGGTGGTCGAAGAACTGACCGACAGTGAGTTTGCGAGCCGTTCTTTTTTCGACGTCGTAGTACCACAGTTTTTCCTGGCCGTTCTCACGCGCCTGGAACACGAGAGCGCTGGCGTCGTGAGACCATCGCGGCCGCCGCGACGCCACTGGTCCGCCATTAATCGGCTGGGCGACTCCGCCGCCGGGCGGGATGATCCAGATCGTGCCGAGCAGATCGAACGCCAGGCGACCGTCGGCGGCGATATCAACCGTGAAATTCGTACCGCGTGTCAGCGTCACCTGTGCGTCTGCCGCGGTTGCGACAAGCAGCAGGGCAAGTACGAAGAAACGCCGGATCAACGCTTCTGGTCAGGGTTGCAACCGGGTGCCGGACCACGCACCCACGGTGAATTCGCCAGTGTCGCTTTGCTGCAGCTCTCGCTCCCAGCGCGCCCGGTCATGAATACGATCGGTACCTTCTATCCACAGTTCGATGCGGCGCGGCCACACACGGTATCCACCCCAGTGCGGCGGCCGCTGGATCGCCGGCCTGTCTTCAATCGCAATCGACTTCAGGCTCTGAGCCGCCTTGACGCCAAGTTTGACCGCGCGGCGGCCTACCTGGGCGATCAACGCGGCGCGCGACTCCAGTGGCGAACTCTGATCCGATCCCCACGCACCCAGCTGGCTGCCCCAGTCACGCGTGGCGAAGTAGGCGTCGCTTTCCTCGGCCGGAGACTTCACGGCGACACCTTCCATCCGCACCTGGCGACCGAACACGTCCCAGTGAAAAAGCAGCGCGACGTTGTTGTTCTCTTCGATCTGTCGCGCCTTGTCCGACCTGTAGTTCGTGTAGAAAACGACATAGCCGGGGTCGGCGACGAACTCCTTGCACAGTACGGATCGACCCGACGGGCGTCCGTCGCCACCGACCGTGATCGCCGTCATCGCATTCGGGTTGCGCTGCACCTGTTTCTCGACGGCCTCGTCGAGCCAGGCTTTGGCCCAGTGCATCGGGTCGTCCGGTAACTCGGTCGGCAACCTGGTCGCTGTGCAGGGATCGGTCAACTGTTTCTCCGCATTAATCCGTTACTCGCCGCAAATCCGCGTGCCACCTTCACGGCGCGGGTCTGATTCAACCCGGAAGCCAAGTTTCCGGTCGGCTAGTGTCGCACCAATTCCACCAAAGTACATATTCAACGACTCCATAACATGCACGGGCAAGTCGACCTCGGGAAGGTCGAGTCCGGGTTCGGCCATGAGACGTTCATTCTCGCCGCTCATATCGATGTGCAGGCGCGGGTGCGCGACCGCCTCCTTCAGGGTCATCTCCATCTGCAGAATGTTGACCAGGAACTGGTGCAGTGCCGTCGTGATGCGGTCGGCGCCAGGCGAACCTGCGGCGAGGACGCGTCCTTTGCGCCTCGCAATACTCGGCGCCATGTTTGACGGCAGGCGCTCACCGGGCGGCCCTGCCTCGAGGCCGCGGCGATTGAGTTCAAGCTCACCGAGACAGTTGTTCAGCCACAGACCGGTGCCATCGGGCATCTCCCCCGAACCGTAACCGGAGGATGCCGTGATCGAGCAGGCGATACCGTTGTCGTCGACAGCGGATGTGTGCACGGTGGACGCTGATGCCCAGCGGCTGAGTAATTTGTCATTGCGCGCCAGCTCGAGGAGTTCGGCGGCCTCGCGGCCGACGTCGTCGGCCAGGTCGAGACGCTGTCTGCGAAAGGCTAATGTTGCTCGCTGCACCTCGATCAGTCGAGCCAGCGCATCACGTGTCCAGCTGTCATGCGGCAGGTCCCGGCAGGCCGCGAGCATGGCACACAGGACTGCACCGCCTACCGCTGGCGGAGGATTGGTGGCAATCGTCCATTCCCCGATACGAGCCGTCAGCGACGGTCGCTCGACGGCTTCGAATTCGCGCATGTCGTGCATCGTCAGTCCACCGCCGGCGTCGCGAACATGGCTGGTGATGCGTTCGGCGATCTCGCCTTCGTAGAAAACCCGGGCGCCTTCGTCCGCGATAGCAGCCAGTGTGTCCGCGAGGTGCGGTATGACGATCAGGTCACCAGGATTGTGCAGTTTGCCGTCAGCGCTATGCAGTGCGTGAAACCCGTCCTTGCTGCGATCGAAGATATCCCTGCCAGAGTAGCCGAGGTAGTAGTGGCAGGCGGACGACAACGGGAACCCGTCCCGCGTCGCATTTATCGTCGGGCCGAACAGGTCTTTCCACTCTGCGTTGCCGAACAACGTCCATGCGCGTTCGATGGCGGCGAGAGAGCCCGGTACGGCAACGGACCCGGGTCCACAGAGTGTCTTGATGCCGCCGCCGTAGTCGAGCATCACGCTGTCGGCGGCGTGTCCGAGTTCGCCCCGGGCAAGGCCTTTGCCTGGCGCCGCAACGTTGCCATCGATCGTGACCGGGTCGCTGTCCGGGTTCCAGATGGTGATGAACGCGCTGCCAGCGAGTGCGCAGACGCCTGGCTCGGTGTTCATGGTGAACAACGCGGCAGCGAGCGCGCAGTCGACGGCGTTGCCGCCGAGTTCGGCGACCTGACTGGCGCCGTCAGCGGCGAGCTGCGACGTGGTTGCGACGGCGACCTTGGTCAAGTGCGAAGCCCGCCACCCTTGCCGGGCGGCTAGTAGTGAATAACGGAGCGAATACTTTTGCCTTCGTGCATCAGGTCAAAGGCCTTGTTGATGTCGTCGAGCGGCATCGTATAAGTAATGAACTCGTCGATCTTGATCTCGCCGTCCATGTACTGATCGACCATGCCCGGCAATTGCGACCGGCCCTTACAGCCGCCGAATGCCGTGCCGCGCCACACGCGGCCGGTGACGAGCTGGAACGGTCGTGTGCAGATCTCCTGCCCGGCGCCCGCGACGCCGACGATGACCGATTCACCCCAGCCCTTGTGGGCGCACTCGAGTGCGGCACGCATCAGCTGGACATTGCCGACACACTCGAAAGAGTAGTCAACGCCACCATCGGTCATGTCGACGATGACTTCCTGGATCGGGGCGCTGTGGTCCTTCGGGTTGACGGTGTCGGTTGCGCCGAGCTGCATTGCCAGCTCGAACTTGTCGGGATTGATATCGATCGCGAGGATGCGCTCGGCCTTGGCCATGACAGCACCCTGGATGGCGCTCAGGCCGACGCCGCCGAGACCGAAGACCGCGACCGTGGAGCCCGGCTCGACCTTGGCCGTGTTCAGCACGGCGCCAATGCCGGTCGTTATGCCACAGCCGAGCAGGCAGACCTTCTCGAGCGGTGCGTCTTCACGAACCTTTGCGACCGAGATCTCAGGCAGTACCGTGTACTCGCTGAACGTCGATGTGCCCATGTAGTGGTAAACGGTCTTGCCATTGACGGAAAAACGCGATGTGCCATCGGGCATCAGTCCCTGGCCCTGCGTCACGCGAATTTTCTGGCACAGGTTGGTCTTGCCCGACGTGCAGAAATTGCACTCGCCGCATTCGGGCGTGTACAGCGGAATGACGTGGTCGCCGACCTTTACCGACGTTACGCCTTCACCCACTTCTTCGACAATCGCACCGCCCTCGTGGCCGAGTACGGCCGGGAACAGGCCTTCCGGGTCTTCGCCAGACAATGTGAACGCATCCGTATGGCAGACGCCGGTAGCCACATTTCGGAGCAGGACTTCGCCGGCTTTCGGCCCGTCCAGTTCGATCGTTTCGATCTCTAGTGGTTTGCCCGCTTCCCAGGCGACTGCAGCGCGTGTCTTCATTGTTGTCTGGCTCCACTTTATTGTCGTTGTTCTCAGGAGGGCGATATTCGCATGATTGCCGCCCCGCCGACAACGCGGCCCGGCTTGCCCCACCCTGCGTCTCTCTGTAAAACGGGAGTCTTCCACTATTGGGATCAAAGCCGCAGGAAACATGAGCCTCGATGACCTTCGCAAGGAGCTGACCGCCGTCGACCAGCAGATCGTCGACCTGATTGCCGAACGACAGCGCATCGTCGGTGACATCGGGCGCAACAAACAGTCGACGGGCACCGGCACGCGCGACTATGCCCGGGAAAAGGATGTGCTCGATATGGGCAGGGCGCGGGCCGCGGCGGTTGGTATCGACCCGGACCTCGCTGAAGACATTTTGCGAAAACTCATCCACGCGTCGCTGGCGAACCAGGAAAAAGCCAGGGTGATTGCCGAAGGCAAAGGTGACGGGCGCAGCGTTCTCGTCATTGGCGGTGCGGGCAAGATGGGTGGCTGGTTCGTCGACTTTTTCGCGTCGCAGGGGTTCGAGACGACCGTGGCAGATCGCCAGGTGGAGGACGGGCCGGGCAGGTTCCAGAACTGGACTGACGCCGGCATCGACTACGACGTCATTGTTGTGGCCGCGCCGCTGGCTGTTTCGGGCAGGATCCTTGCACAGCTGGCGGTGCTGAAGCCGAAGGGACTCGTATTCGATATCGGCTCACTGAAATCGCCGCTGATCGACGGCATCACAGAGCTTCGCGAGGCAGGCTGCCTGGTCTCGTCGCTGCACCCGATGTTCGGCCCGGAGACAAGGCTGCTCTCCGGCCACCACCTGATCGTCTGCGACGCCGGCGTGCCCGAGGCAACCGCAGCCGCGAAAGAGCTGTTCGGGTCCACGATGGTCGAGCAACTCGATATGAGCCTCGATGACCACGATCGTCTGATCGCTTATGTCCTCGGCCTTTCGCATGCGCTCAATATCGCGTTCTTTACGGCGCTGGCGGAAAGCGGCGAGGCCGCGCCGAAGCTGGCGAAGATGTCATCGACGACGTTTGATGCACAGTTACTGGTTTCGGCGGCAGTCGCACGCGACAATCCACACCTGTATTTCGAGATCCAGAACCTGAACAAGTACGGAGTCGATCCGCTTGACGCCCTCTGCGAAGCGGCTAACCGCATCCGTGAGACGGTGGTTGGCGACGATGAAAAAGGGTTTGTCGAGCTCATGGAGAAGGGCCGGCAATACATGGCATTAAGGAGCTGATGCAAGACAATAAGGAACTGACCGCGCGTCTCGAGGCAAAGGAAAAGGAACTCGAGGACCTGAAAGCGAAAGTTGCCAGCAACGATGCGAAGATGCATCGCACGCAGCAACGCGAGTTGCGCCTGCTGCACGCGGAAGACCTGCAGACGCTGATCAGGGAACTGACCAGCGGCCTGAAATCGAGCTACGAACTTCAGCAGGTCTCGGTCGTATTGTGCGATCCGGACCATGACGTCAGGCACCTGCTGCTCGCCGCCGGAACACCGGCCGAAGGCTTTGACGGATTGCTAATGGTCGAGTCATTGACGGGACTGGCGCCACAGTATGTCGCCCTGCGGCGCCCATGGCTGGGAAAATTTGCTGCCTGTGATCACCAGTTGATCTTCCCGCAGTCCAGGGACCTCAAGAGCGTCGCGATGATCCCGTTGCTCCACCGCCGCAAACTGATCGGCAGTCTGAACCTCGGCAGTTCGGACAAGACGCGATTCACGCGCGACCATGCCGCTGACTTCCTGGCGCACCTGGGCGTCATAGCGTCGTATTGCATCGACAATACTGTGAACCGCGCGCGCCTGCTGCGCAGTGGTTTCACCGATGTGCTGACGGGCTGGCACAACCGCCGCTACCTGCAGGTTCGGTTGCACGAGGAGCTTGCCCGTGCCAGGCGAGACCGCGAGCACCTCGTTTGCCTGATACTCGACGTCGATCACTTCAAGCGCATCAACGACTCCTACGGCCATTCTGCCGGCGACTATGTGCTGCAGGAGATCGCCAATCGTATCGATGCCCAGATTCGTGCCAGTGATGTTGCGGCGCGCTACGGTGGTGAGGAGTTTATCGTCCTGCTGCCGGACACGAACCTCGAGTCCGGCACCAAGCTGGCGGAGCGCATCCGCGGTGCCGTGTCAGCCTCGCCGTACGAGTTGCCCGGCGGGAAAGAAGAGATCATTACCGCGTCGATCGGGATCTCCGGCACGATGCCGGACGAAAACGCCGAAGACCTGAAGACACTCGGCGAGGCGTTGATCGCGCACGCGGACGTCGCGTTATACGAGGCGAAATCCAAGGGCCGGGACCGCGTCGCAGTGGACGGCAACCCGTAATGGCCCGGCGACGTCATTGCGAGCCCGCAGCGCGAAGCAATCTCTTGGTTGCGGTTACCATGGTATTGGCGGCCTGCTCATCGCCACCCGGGGAACCGCCCGTACGCCAGGATCCCGTCGTGGTCTACGCGGCATTCGAGGATGATGCCCGGATTGTCGCGGTACTGGAGCGTTACAAGCAGGAGACCGGGGTGCTCGTCATCGTTCGCAGGGGGCCGGCGCAGCGCATCGTCAATGACCTCATCGATAATGATGTTTCACCGCCCGCAGATGTATTGATGACCAGGTCCGTCGTCGATATTTGGCGGGCCGCTGAGGAAAGCGCTCTCCGGCCGATGTTTTCGGACGAGGTCTCGCAACGTGTGCCCGCCTGGGCCCGGGACCCCGACGACCTGTGGTTCGCGACAGCTGTAAGGACAGCGGTCATCGCACACACACAACAGATGCCGCTACCGGACAGCGCGCCGGATATCAGGTCGCTTGCGGACCCTCAATACTCAGGGGCGTTGTGCCTGACGACGTCTCGCAGCGCAGGTAACCGAGCCATCGTCGCGGGATTAATCAGCGAAATTGGCGGGCGGGAGGCCGAGCTCGTGGTTCGTGGCTGGATCGGGAACCTCGCCGTGCCGCCTTTCGAGGACAATGCAAGATTGCTCGAGGCCCTGGAAAGCGGCCAGTGCCGATACGGTATTGCGGTCGACGCTGTTCCCGCCGCCGAGCCCCACGCGACGGGGGCCGTGGCGATATCGGCGTGGCCGGCAGATGTCGAAGCGATTGGTATCGGGCGGCATGCAAAGAATCCGGAGGGCGCCGTTGCCCTGATCGAGTGGCTGTTCAGGCAGCACGAGTTTTCCTATTTGCCGGATCCCGACGCCTCGCAGCAGAGCAATATATCGGCCGTTGCCTGGCACTACGAAGAAGCGATCAAGCTTGTCGAGCGTGCGCGTTACCCCTAGTTCGTAACGCCTGCCGGGCGGCTACGACTCATAAGGACAAGGAACAGAGGAACGCCAATGGCGGCTGTCAGCGCGCCGACCGGTAGCTGGCGCGGCGCCATCAGTGTCCGCGCCAGTGTATCGGCGAGCACGAGCAGGCTGCCGCCTGCGAGCGCGGAAGCGGGCACGACGATGCGGTGGTCAGAACCGGCCACGAGCCGCACGAGATGCGGTACGACCAGGCCGATGAAACCGATGACGCCCACGGTCGTGACCGAAATGGCCGTCGCCAACGACGCTGCTGCAAATACGATGTAACGAAAACCGGTGACCGGCATGCCGACAATGGCAGCCTGTAATTCGCCGCGTGACAGTACGTTGAGATGCCGGGCTGCCAGCGTGCCGGCAATAACCAGCCCGATCATCAGCCACAGCACGCGGCCGGGTTCGTAGGCAAAGCTCAGGTCGCCCATGAGCCAGTAGAGCATGCCGCGCAGGTTCTGCTCCGGACTCAGCGCCAGCAGCAGCGTCGTGGCAGCGCTGAAGCCGGCGGCAAGCACGACGCCGGTCAGCAGCAATCGTGCCGGCGCCCAACTGCCAGTGCCGTGAGCAATCGAAAACACGAGTAGCGTGGCCGCCATCGCGCCGCCGAAAGCGGCTACGTCGACGACAAGACTGCCCAGCCCGAGAATCATCGCAAACAATGCGGCAACAGCGGCGCCACCGGAACTGCCCAGGATGTATGGTTCCGCGAGCGGGTTACGCAACAGCACCTGCATGAGCACGCCGGCGATCGCGAGCAGGCCACCAACCGAGAACGCCGTGAGCGCCCGCGGCAATCGCAGCTCCAGGATGACGGACCGGGCCGTTTCGTCGCCGCCACCGCCAGGCATGGCCAGTATCTCGGCAATGCCGATGTCGGCGCTGCCCCACGCCAGTGCGGCCAGCATGGCGCCAGCCGCTATCACGACCAGCCCCGCAAACAGCATGGTCTTGCGCGCTGCGAGCAATGGATGCCTCCCCTGTGAACCGAGTCGCCGACAATGCCCTTAATTAGTGTAAAGTTAAAGCCAGTTTAGGTTTTTGTATCGGTTGCTATGAGCAACGATTGGATTGATGACGAGGGCTTCCGCGCCAACGTCGGCATCATCCTGACCGACAGCATGGGCAAGTTGATGCTGGGCGGCCGAGTCGGTAGCAAAGGGTGGCAGTTTCCCCAGGGCGGCATGCTTGTCGGGGAAGAACCCATTGACGCCATGTACCGCGAGTTGCGCGAGGAAGTCGGCCTGGAACAGTCGGATGTCGAATTGCTGGGCGTTACATCGGACTGGCTGCGCTACCGCCTCCCGGACAAGTTTGTTCGCCGTAACAGCCAGCCCCTCTGTATTGGCCAGAAGCAGCGCTGGTTCATGCTGCGGCTCGTATCCTCGACGGACAATGTTCGCTTCGATCTCGGCGATCAGCCTGAATTCGACCGCATCCGATGGGTCGATTTCTGGCGGCCCGTCAACGAGGTGATCTACTTCAAGCGCCGCGTCTATGCCCGGGCGTTGCACGAGCTGGGCTCCACGGTTTATCCCAGCGGGCTTCCTCCCAGGCCGCGATGGTGGCCAAAACGCTGGCGTGTGGTGTTTGACAAGGATATCGCGGCGTCCAAATCGTGACGTACCGCACTTCTCTACACCCGGGCCTGCAAGTAACATAATGTCTTTCGACGGGCGAACCTGAATATGGCGCGACATTCACCTCTGCAGGGCCACAGCCGCGGGCGCGTATTCGCCACGCGGACACTGCTGGCGTTGCTGGCGGTGGGATTCGGCTATCTTGTGTTCGAATTCGGCCGCATCCAGGCCAATTACAACATCGTCGAGGCTGCCAAAGAGCGGCAGGCCTACGAAGATCGCATCGCAGGCCTTGAAAACGACATTGTCGGACTCAAGCAGGAAATCGCAATGCTGGAGACGCACCGCGAGATTGACCGCGAGGCCTACAAGGAAGTCGACGCCAGTTTGCTGGCGCTGCAGGCGAAGATCCAGGAGCAAACGGACGCGATCGCGTTTTACCGCGGTATCGTCTCGCCGGCCGACGGGGCTGCGGGCCTCAAGGTCCAGGATCTGAAACTGACGCGCGGGCAGGAGGAGCGTGCATACAACGTTCGCCTCGTGCTCGTACAGTCGCTAAAGCACGATCGCAAGGTGTCGGGTGACGTCAACCTGAGCATCGAAGGCGAGCAGGATGGCGACACGAAGACGTATGACTATGCTCAGTTGTTGCGCGACGACGCTGACAAGGGCTGGCCGTTCTCGTTTCGCTACTTCCAGGATTTCGACCGCGAGATCGTGTTACCGGACGGGTTTACGCCGGAAAGCATTACGATCGAAGTGCGTTCCAAGACGCGTTCGATCTCGAGCATAGAAGAGACATATTCCTGGGAAACGACCCCGGGTTGACGCCGACAGGCAGCCTGCAAGGGCATATTGGAGATAACAGATGTTTGGAAAGAAGCAACGCAGGCATACGGTCGTGGACACACTGGTCGGCGCCAATACAAAGGTCAATGGTGACCTCCATTTTGAAGGCGGTTGCCACGTTGACGGCACGGTCAAGGGCAATGTCAGCGCCGACCCTGAAACCAACTCGGCACTGAGCGTCAGCGAGGACGGGACCGTCGAGGGTGGTGTGACGGTACCGTATGTCGTCCTGCACGGCATCGTGCGTGGCGACGTCTGTGCCGCGCAGCGTGTGGAACTTGGGCCGACCGCGAGGGTCATTGGCAATGTGTATTACAATCTGATCGAAATGGCGATCGGCGCCGAGATCAATGGCAAACTCGTGCATCAGCCCGAGGGTCAGGTACCATTGCTCGAGCAGACGAGTCGCATCGATGAATCGGCCGCAGTAGCGGCGGAGTCGTAAACCACGTTTCTGCGAGCGATTACGTCATTGCGAGCGTAGCGAGGCAACCCAGGAAATTATGGACACAGAAGTTAGCAACAAGGCACCCGCACCACCGCCGCCGGTCGTCTTTACCGACGCCGCGGCAATCAAGGTCGGAGAACTGATCGAGGAAGAACAAAACCCCGATCTCAAGCTGCGCGTATTCATTTCGGGTGGTGGGTGTTCCGGATTCCAGTACGGCTTCACGTTCGATGACGCCACAGAGGATGGCGACGCCGAAGTCGTCAATCAGGGCGTCACACTTGTTATCGATCCGATGAGCGTTCAATATTTGATGGGCGCGGAAATCGATTACAAGGAAGACCTGCAGGGTGCGCAATTCATCATCCGCAACCCGAACGCCACAACAACCTGCGGTTGTGGATCGTCCTTCTCAACCTGAAGACGAAACGCCTGCCAACGAGGTCATCGCTGGCGTTGACCTCGGTTCCAACAGCTTTCATATGATCGTCGGTGAGCTGCGCCACGGGCAGCTCATCATCATTGACCGTATTCGCGAGACGGTTCGCCTGGCTGAAGGTCTGTCAAACAGCGGCGACCTGTCGCCGGATGCGCGGGCCCGTGCGATCGATTGCCTGTCGCGCTTTGGCGAACGCTTGCGCGACATGCATGCTGCGAATGTGCGCGCTGCCGGTACGAGCACTATTCGCCGCGCCCGCGAGGACACAGGGTTCATGGCCGAGGCGGAAGCGGCGCTGGGGCATCCCATCGAGATTATTTCCGGACTCGAGGAAGCGCGCCTTATCTATACGGGGGTTACGCACAGCAGGCCGTCCAGCGACGGGCTGCGGCTCGTCATGGATATCGGCGGCGGCAGCACCGAGCTGATTCTCGGCCAGGGCACCGAGCCGCGTGCGCTCGAAAGTGTGCACCTGGGCTGTGTTTCCATGACCGAGCGCTACTTTGGCGATGGCTGCATCAGCCGCGATGCGTTCGACAAGGCGCGAGTGGCTGCGCGACTCGAACTGCGACCCGTAAAGGCTTTTTTCCGCGGCGCCGAGCAGATCGAATCGATAGGCACATCGGGCACGATTCGTGCCACCGAGCGGGTTGCGAACGAACTCGGCCTGATCGACCAGGGCGGCTTGACGCCCGAGGCGCTCGAACAACTGATCGAGCGGGTCATTGAGTGTGGAGCGATCAGCAGGCTCTCCATGCCGGGACTCTCGGAACGCCGTTCGCAGGTGTGGCCTGGTGGGCTGGCGATTCTCGCGGAACTGCTCAGCGTGTTACGCGTGAAGTCTCTGCAGGTCTCTGATGGTGCCCTGCGAGAAGGGTTGCTCTATGACCTGCTCGGACGCCTGCAACATATCGACGCACGCGAACGATCCGTGCGGGCGATGGCGGCGCGCTATCACACGGACAAGAAGCAGGCGAAACGTGTCGCCGGTTCGGCGAGCATGTTGCTCGAACAGTGTGCCGAATCCTGGCAACTGGACGGACCACTCAGCGGCAGCATGCTTGATTGGGCGGCAAGATTGCATGAGATCGGGCTCGATATTTCCCATGACGGCTACCAGAGGCATGGCGCCTATATCGCGGCAAATGCCGATTTGCCGGGATTCCCGAGAGCAGAGCAGCGCTTTCTCGCGGTGCTGATCGGCAGCCAGAGGCATGCGATTGATACGAAGTCCCTGGAAATTCTGCCGCGGGCATGGCGAGAGTCCGCGCTGCGGCTCTCGATTTTGCTGCGGCTCGGTGTCCTGTTGAACCGCAACCGCAGTTCAAATGACCTGGCGTCGGTACGCATAGCAACCGGCGAGCATTCGCTGGCGCTGGAGTTCGACGGCGCATGGCTCAAGGCAAATCCGCTGACCGTGGCCGATCTCGAACGCGAAGTGGAATTCTTGCAGGCGGTCGGCTACGAGCTGACGTTCAGCTAGGTAACGCGAGGTTTTCGAGGAACGTTTCCTGCGCAGAAACGCGTTCTTCGTCGTTGCCCGGTTGCAGCCGCTCGTAGCTACCGTCGCCGTGCAGCGCCCAGGCCTGGCAGTTGTCGGTAAGGAACAATTCGAGATCGGCGCGAATCTGCTCTTTCATTTGTTTCTGTCGAATCTCGAAGCAAGACTCGTTGCGACGCAACAGATTGCGTTCCATCCAGTCTGCACTGGCGCAGTAGAACTCTTCGTCGCCGTCGTTAAGGAAATAATACACACGCGAGTGCTCGAGAAAGCGACCAACGATAGAGCGCACCTGGATGTTTTCCGACAGTCCGGGCACGCCCGGGCGCAGGGAACAGATACCGCGTACGATCAGGTCGATCTTTACGCCGGCCTGTGACGCCTCGTACAGCGCATCAATGATGCCGGGTTCATTCAGGGCGTTTATTTTTGCAATGATGCGAGCATCCCTGCCGGCGCGCGCGTTGTCCGCCTCCCGGTTGATTTTCTCGAGCAACGACGGGTAGAGGCTGAACGGCGCCGCGAGCATGCGCGACATGTCGCTGGACTCGGTCAGGCTGGTCAGCTGCATGAACAGCTCATGCACGTCGTTGCCGAGGCGCTTGCTGCTGCTCATGTAACCGTAGTCCGTGTAAACCTTGGTTGTCGCATGGTGGTAGTTGCCGGTACCGAGGTGCACATAGCGAACGAGCTTGTCCGCTTCGCGGCGCACGACCAGTGTCATTTTTGCATGCGTCTTGTAGCCGACCAGGCCATAGACGACATGCGCGCCAGCTTCCTGCAGGCGGCTGGCCAGCGAAATATTTGCAGCTTCATCGAAGCGAGCCATCAGTTCGATAATGACGGTCACTTCCTTGCCGGCACGTGCGGCATTGACAAGCAGGTCGACAATCGGCGACTCGGCGCCCGTTCGATAAAGCGTGATCTTGATGGCAAGCACGTCGGGGTCAGTCGAAGCAGACTTGATAAACTCGATCGTCGGCGCGAAGGACTGGTACGGGTGGTGCAGGAGCACGTTCTTCTTCGCCAGCAGCGAGAAGATATCCTCGTTGCCCAGCAGTTCCATCGGCAACCCCTGCGTGAACGGTGGGTACAGTAGCTCCGGGTTGTCTTCGATATCGCAGATAGTCGACAGCCGATTCAGGTTGACGGGACCATCGACGAGGTACATGTCGTGCTCGGCCAGGCCGAAGTGATCGAGCAGGAATTCCTGCAGGTCCTGCGGGCACTCGTGGCTGACCTCGAGCCGCACGGCGGCGCCATGACGGCTGGCTGCAAGCTGACCCTCGAGGGCGTGTACCAGGTCGCTGATCTCTTCTTCGTCGACATACAGGTTCGAGTTACGCGTAACGCGGAACTGGTAGCAGCCGTCAACACTCAGGCCCGGGAACAATTCCGCGACGTGCACACGGATGATCGACGACAGGAATACGTAGTGGTGCTGGCCGGGGTTGCCCAGGTGCTCGGGCAATCGAATGATGCGCGGCAGTGAGCGCGGCGCCTGTACCATGCCACGGTCGCGATTACGCCCGAACGCGTCCTTGCCGTGTAGCCGGACGATGAAATTCAGGCTCTTGTTGAGCACGCGCGGGAATGGCCTCGACGGGTCGAAGGTCAACGGCGTCAGCACCGGCACGACCTGGTCGCGGAAGTACTCACGCAGCCAGTCGCGCTGTTCCTCGTTCCATTCCTCTGACTGCAGGAACACGACACCGGACTTGGTCAGTTCGGGGAACAGGACCTTGTTGAGCAGTTCGTACTGTTTCTGCACGACGCCGAGCATGCCGTGGCGAATTGCGTCAAATATCTGCTGCGCGGAGAGCTTCTCGGGCCCCTGGGCCGGCGCCCCCATCTCGATGCGCTGCTTGAGCGCCGCAACGCGAATCTCGAAAAACTCGTCCAGGTTGGTGCAGGTAATGCAGAGGAAGCGCAACCGCTCCAGCAGAGGGATCTCGGGATCCAGGGCTTGCGCCAATACCCGCTTGTTGAACTCGAGCTGGCTGAGTTCACGGTTGATATACAGGTCAGCAGGTGGCAGTGCCGGCGCGTCCACGGGTCTCTCTCATGTGTCGGCCAGCCAGTATAGCAATGACAACGTTGCGAATACTTTACGGAGTCCTCAAATTCAGGACCCCTGATGTATGGAGCCGAGCACTGCGGCTCCTTTGGCCCCGGTGACGCTGGGCAGGTTGCCTGTCAGGCCCTGCGAGGTGCGCATTGCCAGCCAGGCGAAAGCGACCGCCTCGACCCAGTCCGGGTCGAGGCCGGCGACCGTCGTCGTTTGTACCTCGCAGTCAGGCAGTTCCGCGCCGAGCCGTTGCATCAGGTCCGCGTTGTGCACGCCACCGCCGCACACGAAAACGTCACAATTTCCTCCGGCCGTCGATTGAATGGCGCGCGCGATGCTGGTGGTCGTCAATGCGCAAAGTGTTGCCTGCACGTCGGCCGGTGCGATAGCGGAGACCGTGAAACGTCGCAGCCATTCCATATTGAAGTATTCAAACCCGGTACTTTTGGGCGGCGGCTTGTGGAAATACGGGTCGGCCAGCATCTGCCGCAGCAGATCATCTTGCACGGTACCGGTGGCGCCCCAGGCGCCGCTGCGGTCAAACTGTTCGCGCAGGTGCTCTCGCGCCCAGGCATCGAGCAACGTGTTGCCCGGGCCCGTATCGAAACCGGTGGTTTCGCCGCCACCCGCGGGCAGCACCGTAACATTCGCGATACCTCCGATGTTCAGGACGACACGCAATGCGTCCTTTTCGCGAAACAGCCATTCATGAAAAGCCGGTGCAAGTGGCGCCCCCTGGCCGCCGAGCTCGATATCAGCGCGGCGAAAATCGGCGACGGTTGTGATTCCCGTGGCGGCGATTATGTCGGGATCGCCGATCTGCAACGAGTAGGGTTGCTCGGCGTCCGGTTCGTGACGAAGTGTCTGGCCATGACTGCCTATGGCGGTCACGGACGATCGATCGACGTCAGCCCTGGCCAGCAATTCGATGGCGGCATCACGAAAACATTCACCAACACTCCGGTGAAGGTCGGGGACATCTTCGCATCGCTTCAGCGCCGCATTATCTCTTGCTGCCAGCAGGTCGCGCTTCAGGCCCTTCGGGTAATGGTGCTCATGAGTTGCGACGATGTCGACCACGTTGTCGCCGAAGCTGACGAGGGCGGCATCGATACCGTCCATGCTCGTCCCGGACATCAGGCCGATATAGAGGTCTGGCATGGCGGCACGCGCTCTACTGGTTGTCGATAGACGCAATCGTGGCGAGTTGCGTGTTCTTGAAGTTCTCGAGTTCCTCGAGGATCGGTCCGGCAGCGGCAAGGAATTGATCGCGATACTTGTCGGCAATCGGGTCGGCCTGTGGCAGCTGGACCGTGCGCGGATTGCGGTGCACGCCATTGAGACGGTACTCGTAGTGCAGGTGAGCGCCTGTGACGAGCCCCGTTGCTCCGACATAGCCGATTGTCTGCCCCTGGCGCACACGCGAGCCGGAACGCACGCTGGATGCGAAACGTGACATGTGCGCATAAAGCGTTGTGATGTTGCCACCGTGCTGCAGGATGACGACATTGCCGTAGCCCGACTTCACGCCGCGGAATATGACTTTGCCGTCACCCGAAGCCTTGATCGGCGTGCCGTGTGGCGCGGCGTAGTCGACACCGCGGTGCGGCCGCCTGGTCTTGAGCACCGGATGCCGGCGATTAGGGTTAAACGATGAACTTACGCGAAAGTCGACAGGCGAACGCAGGAACGCTTTGCGGACGCTGTTGCCATCCGGCGTGAAATAGTCACTGCGGCCATTCTCGTCGACAAACCGGATCGCCTGGTACTGGCGGCCATCGTTATTGAACTCGGCCGCAATGATCTCGCCGTCGGTAATAAACTCGCCGTCCTGCCAGACCTCCTCCCACTGCACGTAGTAATTGTCGCCCGCGCGAATATCGAGTACGAAGTCGACATCCCACGCGAAGATGCCGGCAATATTCATGATCAGCTTGTCCGACAGCCCGGCCGCGGCAGCACTTTCATATAAAGAACTGTCGATTACGCCGTGAGCCATGCGCTTGCGTTTCTCGATCGGGCGGTCGACGATCGCCGCCCTGAAGCCTGATTCCTCGCGCTGCACTTCCAGCGCACTGGTCAGGTTGAGTGCCGAGTACATGCGGATTAGCCGACCATCGTCATGCGTGATTTCAAACACGTCACCAGGCTTGATCTTGCGGAATTGCTTGCCGGCCTCGTCGAGTCGTGCGATCTCCGCCAGCTGACCGATATTGAGTTCGTGTTTGCGGAATAACTGGTCGAGCGTATCGCCTCTCCTGATTGTCAACGTCACCGTGTCGTACTCGGGTTCGGGCAGCAACACGATCGGCACATCGGTGTACACGAGCGGCTCGGGAACAGCGACGTCGTCGCTGGCCGCCATCGCGGGCGTACCCGGCGCGGATACCGGATCACGTGACATGTCGACGGTGGTGATGAGAGCAAGGCCGAGAAGCGGGATACCCAGGCCGATGACAAACCACTGCAGCGCCCTGGTTTTCTTCGGCTTTTTCCGTGCCTGCGGCTTGTAATCGTGCAGTAGTGGACTTACTGGGCGATGCAAGTCGGGATCCCCGCTGTTCGAGATGCCGCTACTCTACCGTGGCCTTTTAGTCAGGTCAAAGAAAACTGTTATAAGTCATGGCCTTAAATCATATTGTTGGGAATTACCGTATGCGGGCTTTCATCGCCCGGGGAGAATGCTAAAGTCGCGATCTATGGCTTCAATAAAGACACAACTCGAGGAACTGGCGCGCGGCAGCGAGGAGGTCCTGCCCGAAGACGGGCTGGAGGCAAAGCTCAAGAAGGGCAAGCCGCTGATCGTCAAGGCCGGCTTCGACCCGACAGCGCCGGACCTGCATGTCGGGCATACCGTACTCATTAACAAGATGCGCCAGTTTCAGGAGTTCGGCCACGAGGTCGTGTTCCTGATCGGCGATTTCACCGGCATGATCGGAGACCCTTCGGGTCGCGATGCCATGCGGCCGCCGTTGTCTGCCGAGGATATCCAGGCCAACGCAGACACCTACAAGGACCAGGTCTTCAAGATTCTCGATCCGGACGCGACGCGTATCGAATTCAATTCGACCTGGATGAGCGACCTCGGCGCGGCCGGGTTAATCAAACTTGCGTCTCACCACACTGTTGCGCGCATGCTGGAGCGCGACGACTTCAACAAGCGTTACAAGGGCGGCATTCCGATTTCGATCCATGAGTTCCTGTACCCGATCGTGCAGGGTTACGACTCGGTCGCCCTGAAAGCGGACGTAGAGCTCGGTGGTACCGACCAGAAATTCAACCTGCTGGTCGGCCGCCAGCTGCAGCAGGACTTCGGCCAGGAACCACAGATCGTCCTGACGATGCCGCTGCTGGAAGGCCTCGACGGCGTCGAAAAGATGTCCAAGTCGAAAGGCAATTACATCGGCATTACCGATAAGCCTGGAGAGATGTTTGGCAAGGTCATGTCAATTTCTGACGACCTGATGTGGAGATACTTCGAACTTTTGAGCTTCCGCACACTCGATGATATTCAGGGATTGAGAAAGAGTGTCGCTGACGGGATGAACCCGCGCGATGCCAAGTTCGAGCTGGCGCTCGAGCTTGTCGAACGTTTTCACGATGCGAAGGCGGCCAGCGCTGCCAAAGAAGAATTCATTTCGCGCTTCCGTGAAGGCGCAGTGCCAGAGGATATGCCGGAGCTGAGTCTCGAAAGTAAGGACGGGCGACTCGGAATAGCGCACCTGCTCAAGGAGGCGGGGCTGGTCAGCAGCACGTCGGAAGCGTTCCGGATGATCAAGCAGGGCGCCGTTCGAATAGACGGCGTGAGAGTGGAAGACCGTGGCCTCGAGATCGATGCGGGAACCACCAACATCTACCAGGTTGGCAAGCGCAAGTTTTCACGGGTGAGCCTGACCTGAGCGGAGCGGCTGACATGAAACTGCACTCTTTGTGTATGCTGATGCTTCTATGCGCTTCGGTGGTCGCGGCGCCGGCGCTTGCTGACGACGCTGAAGAAGCGGCGAAAGCAGAGGCCCGCAAGCAGGAAGCCTTTCGGGAAGGCGTCGAATCGCTGGTTGGCGATCTTAACTACCAGTACTACGACGCGTTCATCCGCTCGATCGACCAGAACGACATGGTCGACCGCATTTACGGGTTGCGTCTCATCGACCAGCGCGTCAAGAAACAGTTTTCGGACAACCTCGAAAACTCATGGGAACACATGGTGGAAAACGGTGCCGGCATTGCCAGGGCTGGTATCGTGCCGTCATCGGGCGTGCCGGACAACGGCGTTCGTTACACCCTGCTCGGTGTGGAGTCTCGCGGCGACTACGGGCGGGCCGTCGTGCGCATGGATCTCGATAACTTCCAGTTCAATTACCAGGAATACGACCTGCGCCTCGACGATCGCGAAAATGTTGTCGTTGTCGACTGGACAGACTACCTGTCAGGCGTGACGTTCTCCGAGAGCATCGGGCGCTATCTTGTACTGGCGATTCCGAGCAAGACCGCGCTAAGGAAGATGGTCGACTTCCAGAACATCAATGAGCGAGAGCTGTACCTGCTGGGTGAGATGCTCAAAGCTGCGCGCGACGGCAATATTGCCAAGTTCAAGGAAATTCGTGACAGCGCGCACGAGCGTCTGCAGCGACAACGCATTGTGGTCGAGTCCGGCGTGCACGTCGCGAAGGCGATTCGCAGACGCCGGGAAATGGTGGCGGCGCTGGAGGAAATGGCAAAATATTTCCCCGAAGAGCCGCTGTACTCGCTGATGCTCCTCGACTACCTGTTCCCGCAACGCAAATACGAGGAGGGCATCGCCGCGCTCGTACAGTTGGCGGACGAACTCGATTTTCCCGATGCCGCCATGGATGCGCGCTTGTCGGCCGCATACCTGGCGGCGGGCAATACTGCCGAGGCCCTGATCTATGCTGATGCCGCCATCGAGCGTGAGCCAACGCTCGAACTCGGATGGCTGTCCGCGCTGAATGCGCGCAATGCCACTGCCGACTTCGCCGGGGCGGTGCTGGCGCTGGCTACGCTGGAGTCCGATTTTGACTACGATCTGGGCCCGGAGACACTGAAAAAAAGCAAGAATTTCGGGGACTTAATTAATTCCCAGGACTATAAGGACTGGCTCGAAACCCGCGCCCAGCAGGACCCCTGAAAAGAATTCTCGAATTTCCTCAAAATTAGTGTTGACGGGCACCCATTCGCCGCTATAATGCCCGTCCGCTGCAGGTACGGTGTCCTGCGGCAGACCTCAAATCAGTAAGAACAGACAGGCCCAAGGCTGGTCAATAGCCGCCTCTGGCCTGTATAATTGTGGGTCGCATGGAATTCGGGGACAGTCGCTTAATTATTGTCCCTCGGGGACGCGATAATTAAGCGACTGTCCCCAAATTCCGGTCCGTTCTTTAACAAGTTGAAACAGATAATTTGTGTGGGTGCTCGCGTTGGAATTTGCATAGGCAAATCAACGTGAGAACCAACCTAAATTCTAAGTAATTTAGAGTGGGGATCACGTCTTTAGATAAAGCTCAAAGCTTTAAACTGAAGAGTTTGATCCTGGCTCAGATTGAACGCTGGCGGCATGCCTAACACATGCAAGTCGAACGGTAACGACGGGAGCTTGCTCCCGGGCGACGAGTGGCGGACGGGTGAGTAATACTTAGGAATCTGCCCAGTAGTGGGGGACAACATTCGGAAACGGATGCTAATACCGCATACGCCCTAAGGGGGAAAGCGGGGGATCTTCGGACCTCGCGCTATTGGATGAGCCTAAGTCGGATTAGCTTGTTGGTGAGGTAAAGGCTCACCAAGGCGACGATCC
>JARRLQ010000005.1:0-68585 GCA_037386905.1 Woeseiaceae bacterium | reverse complement strand
GCTATGTTCGATGTTCCCCCGGATGGCGTGAACGCTTTTCAAATGAAGCGCGAGCTGGTCAAGCCATTCCAGGACTACCTGGACGCACTGAATGAAGGCGATGATGAAGGCATGAAAGCGCCGAGCGCCGCTTCCATGCCTTCATCATCGCCTTCATTCAGTGCGTCCAGGTAGTCCTGGAATGGCTTGACCAGCTCGCGCTTCATTTGAAAAGCGTTCACGCCATCCGGGGGAACATCGAACATAGCGAGGTGAATCATGCCAGACTGGTTCACAAACCTTATGGTGGTCCAGCCCTCGGGGATTTCTGATGGACCTTGAAGCGTCAGGCCGACAGCCGTCACGTCAAATACGTTAGGCCCGGGAGCCTCAGCCCGTTTGTCGCAGGCACCAAGTAAGGCTGAGCTGCAACCGATGATAACTAACAGTTTCGCCATATTCATTCGAGTTTCTCCGCATTGCGATCTTCTGGTCGATAAGAAATATTATTCGTGAGGCTTCTCCAGTAGTGCAGTCCACGCACTGCCGTTATTGTTCGAAACCTTTTGTCAGCGAGTCTATCAATTCGATAATCTCTAACGCCCGGCTTCGAGTCGACTCCATGACTTTCTTGTTGAATATATGATGCTGAGCAATATCAGGTAGTAATTCAATTGCGTCTCGCCGGCGTGCCAGCTCCTGAACCATTTCATGCGCTCGCTCCGAGGATACATCCTCGATCACGTTGTTCCATGATTCATCTTCAATTGCCTGAAGCTCGGACGTTGACAATATTCCCGCAGTGAGGCGGTCAAACTGATGCTGGATATTGAAGTCAAGCCCGACTCGTTCATGATGCCGAATGGATGCGTAGTGGTTGGCGAGACTGCGACGCAGCGACTCCGATCGAATAAGCGCAAGATTCCCGGTGTTTTGCAACTCCGAGTAAACAAAGGCGTTGATCTGTGGAAAAGATCGCCACGTCACTTTTTCAATAGCAATAGTCACGGCGCCCGGTCGCTCCAGTGCGACTGACGGATTTGCCAATACTTCTTCCAGGAGCACGACGTTAGCGATTCGTGATTCGGCGTATCGAAGGGCCGCGTCCATACTTTGAATTTCGATCTGGAAATCCTCTTTCAGACGCATCAGGTAGGCATATTCGTGCTCACGGTCGCGCCGGTCTTCGGCCCAATGATCTATTTGAAACGCAATGAGGATGCCCAGGATCACAACGATCAGTTCCAGGGCAAAAGAACCAAAGCTCGATTTGGCGAACGTTGTCTGTAGTCGTTCGAGCAGCAATTGGGGTCCTCAATGTTTAGTAGGCGACGGAAAATCGCTTCTGCACGTGATTGGCGAGTTCGGCCTCGTCGAGGAGTGCAACCGCGAAATCGGCGCGTGAGATGCGACTCTTGCCACGTTCGTCTTCCAGGACCCGGTCGCCGCCAATGCGAAATACGCCTGTGCGTTCATCGTTCGTAAAGTTCTTCGCCGGCGTCGCGTAACTCCAGTCGACGTCATCAACGGTGCGCAGGTATTCGAGCGTCAGTATCTGCCCCTGGATTTCGAGCTCGAGGCTCTTCGGCAGGAACATTTTCGGAATCTTGTCTGCCCACAGCACACCGGGCTCTACCTCAAGCGATCCGGACCCGCCAACGTGGATCAGGCGGGCCGCGCCGTCTCCAACCGCGCGCAACTGCTCCACGATATTTTGAACAGCAATATACTGCAGCGCGTTTTCCGGCTTCTTGTCGTCACCGATGATGCCGCGGATGGATGTAATTACGATGTCCTTGTCCACAACGAGCGACGCGATACTCTCTTTGTCGAGCAAATCGCCTGCAACAGCGCTCAGATTCTCATGCTGCTTTGTGATTCGGGAAGGATCGCGCGACACGGCAGTAACCAGGTGGCCGCGGGCGAGCGCTTCGTCGACGACATGCGTGCCGACCTTGCCGGTCGCGCCGTAAACGAGAATACGCAGCGGCTCGGCCTCTTGCGCATTGGCCACGCCGCATATGAGCAGAATTGCGAATAGAACGTGCCTGATGTTCATCTACGCCACCTCCGTCGCTTCAATAATACGCACGAGTTGCGAAAGCTTCCTGCCATGGTTTTTAACGAACGGGTTCTCGAGGTCCCATACGTATCCGGCAAGCGTCGAGCACACCATGCGCTTCAGCGTCGGGTTGAATTGCTGCGTAAAAAAGACCTTGTACAGGCTCTCGTCATACCAGGCGTCGACGAAGGTCCTGAACGTGTCGATGCCGCGCGCCATGTAGTCGGCATAGTCGGTTTGCCAGTCGACATCTTGCCCGTTCAGGTGTCGGATCAGCGTATTGGATGCCCGGCTCGCCGACTGCAACGCCAATGAAACCCCGGAGGAGAATACCGGGTCGAGAAACTCGGTGGCGTTACCGACCAGGCAATAGCCCTCACCGAATAATTGTTTGACACCAACCGAGTAGCCCTCGATCGACATCGGACCAAATTGCAGATCCGCGCTGGCCAGCCGGCTCGATGCATTCGGACACGTCTCGATGATGGCTCGAATACACTCTGCCGGGTCCTCGGGAAACTGCTCGTAAAACGCCGGGTCAGCAACGGCGCCGAATGAGGTGCGGCCATCAGAGAACGGTATGACCCAGAGCCATGCGCCCAAAGGATGCACGATTATCCAGATGCGATTCTTGTCCGCCCCCTCGGGCCTCGTTTCACCCGTGAAATGCGCGAACAATGACCTGCGCATTGCCTGTGTCGACGGCTTGTCGAGGTCCAGCAGACGTGGCAACACCCTGCCGTAACCGCTTGCATCGACGATGAACCGACACGAAACCTCTCGATGCTCGCCTTGAGGCGATTCGACAGTCACTCTCGGCGCGGAACCGGTATGCCCTGCTCCTGGATGCCTTCCACGAGAACGCTGTCGAATTCAGCGCGCGGTACCTGCCATGTCCATGTCGAACCAGCCGTAAACTGTTCGGAGAAATCATAGTCACAGCGTTCGTCGCCACGCAGGAATACGGCCCCGTTCTTGACCTGGTAGCCCTGCGCTTCAACCCGCTCAAAGAGGCCCGCCTCTTTCAACACATCATTGCAGACCGGCAGCAGGCTTTCACCGATGACAAAACGCGGAAACCGCGTCTTCTCGATAACAGCAACATCGAAGCCCGCCTTCCTGAGGATCGCAGCCGAGGCGGATCCTGCGGGGCCCGCACCTATGACTACGACGTCGTAATTGTCATCAAGCTGCATGCCGTCCCGCTTCTTCATTTGTCGATGCTACCAGTTCGTAGTCACTTGCCGGCTCGAGCCGGCCCGTACCCGCGAGCCAGTAATGGAACTCAACGTCATCAAGTGACGCTTCGGTGGTGGCGAGCCCCATGAACATGTCGTTGCGCCGGTAGAGGTTCAGGTCCCTGAAGCCACCTTCGGTGGCCTCCGCCTCTATCACCGGTGGTTCCACCACGCAACGCAGTTTCTCGAGTCCACCAAAGATACTCTGCCCGTGTGCCTTGACGAACGCCTCCTTCAGCACCCATAGCATGTAAAAGCGCGCCAAAGGTCCTGACTCGAGCCAGGCTTTTTCCTTGTCAGAAAAGAACCGCTGGATAATCTGTTTCGTCTCGCGCCTCTCTTCGATGCGCTCCAGGTCGATGCCGATCTGCCCGCCCTCGCTGACACAGCAGGCGACGCGTTGACCGGTATGGGTGATACTGACTGCCATCCCGCCCGGGCCTATCGGCTTGCCGCCTTCTTCGGTCGTCAATTCCTGCTCGGCAGCCGGGCGTCCGTTAACCCTTTGCAGCAGAAGTCGCAGAAGTGCATGGCCACAAAGAAACTGCAAGCGGCGGTTGTCCGACCCAAACTCGCGCTCGCGCTCTTTTGCTGGCAGCAAAGACGTTTCCGAATGCGTCAGCTCACGCAGGTCCGTGTAACCGACGATAACCAAGTACCTAGCTCCAGCGCTTGAATACGAGTGACGTGTTGATGCCGCCAAACGCGAAACTGTTGCTGACGATGTACTCGGTCGAAATCTTGCGCGGCTCGCCGACGATGTAGTCGAGCTCGCCGCACCGCGGATCGAGGTTTTCGAGATTCCGGGTCGGCCAGAATTCCTCGCGGTTCATCGAGTCGAGTGTCAGCCACACTTCCTGGGCGCCGCAGGCGCCGAGCGTGTGGCCGAAATAACTCTTCATCGAACTGAACGGCATCTTGCTGCCGAACACGGCATTCGTCGCCTGCGACTCGGCGACGTCGCCCAGGTCCGTCGCCGTGCCGTGCGCGCTGACATAGCCAACGGCCGCCGGATCGAGATTTGCATCCTCGAGGCCCTTGCGCATGGCGACTTCCATCGTGGCCGCTGTCGGCTGGGTTACGTGCATGGCGTCGCAATTGGTGGCGAAGCCGATCAGTTCGGCGACGATCGGCGCGCCGCGCGCCTCTGCAAATTCGAGATCCTCGAGAATCAGCGTGGCCGCACCCTCGCCGATGACAAGACCGTCCCGGTCCTTGTCGAACGGACGAGGTGTCAGTTCCGGCTCGTCATTGCGGACACTCGTCGCAAACAGAACATCGAAGACGGCTGCCTGCGTTGCCGACAACTCCTCTGCGCCACCGGCAACCATCACTTTTTGCTTGCCGTACTTGATTGCCTCGTATGCGTAGCCGATGGCCTGGCTGCCCGAAGTACACGCCGTACACGTCGATATCAGCCTGCCACGAATATTGAAGAACAGCCCCGTATTCACAGCCGCTGTGTGGCTCATCATGCGGATGTAACTCGTCGCGGTAATCGTTCGCGTGCTGAACTCGTGCAACATGGCGCCGAATTCGGCGATCGCATCGGGTGTTCCTGACGAGGAGCCATAGGCGATGCCCATGTCACCGCTGGAGACGATGTCTTCGCCCAACAGACCCGCCTGCTCCAGCGCACGCTCGGTGGTCCTGGTCGAAAACATCGAAACCCGGCCCATCGATCGAATACGCTTGCGCGTGTAGTGCTCCGGGAGATCGAAGTCTTCGATCGGAGCGCCGAGATTCGTGTTCAGGCCATCATACTTTTCCCACTCATCCATGTGCCGGATACCGGTGCGGTCCGAGACTATGCCTTCGCGAATGCTGTCCCAGCTATCGCCGAGTGACGACAGCCCCGCCATACCGGTTACAACGACGCGGCGCGTCATGACAGGCCACCATCGATGCAGATGGTCTGCCGCGTTACATAGCCTGCAGCATCGGACATGAGATAGGAGACCAGCGCAGCAACTTCACGCACCTGGCCGGCGCGCCTGGCCGGGATCATTTTCATGATGTGTTCGAGTTCAACGTCCGTTGTCATGGCTGTTTCTATGAAGCCCGGTGCAACGCAGTTGACCGTGATATTCCTTTTCCCAAGTTCGAGCGCGAGCGCCTTGGAGGCGCCAATGACGCCCGCCTTGGCCGCACTGTAGTTGACCTGGCCCCGATTGCCAATAACGCCCGACACTGATGAAATGGTGATGATTCTGCCGCCATTTCGCGCCCGAACCATCGGCATCACGCACGGTTTGATGACGTTGAAGAAGCTGTCGAGGTTGGTGTCGATGACCTTGTCCCAGTCCTCGTCGGACATAGCCGGAAATGCGTTGTCGCGGCTGACCCCGGCATTGTTGATGACGCCGTAGTAAGCGCCGTGTTCCCCTATATCGGACTCGATCGCCTGCAGCACCGCCTCACGATCTGAGGCATCGAATTGCATGATTCTTGCGCCCGCACCAGCCGCCTCCACGGCCCTCGCGGTGGCGTCGGCGCCATCACGATCGGAATGGTAGTGGACGACGATGTCAAAACCGTCAGCGGCCAGCCTTTCCGCGATGGCTTGGCCAATTCCCTTGCTGGCGCCTGTTACGAGTACGGTCCTGCTCATCGCGAAATCTTACCAGCATCAACGCCCTCGGCCACATCGCCTTTGGGCTGGTAAACGTTGATCGTGGCCGTCGCGACCGTTTCACCCAAGTCGATGCGGCACGCGAAGGCACCCAGGGCCATTTCGACAAACAGCGATTCGACATGTACCCGGAGAGTTTCCCCGACCGGAAACCGGGGCAGCAAACACTTGTAGGCCCGGGTACCAAGCAGGTATCCGATCAGCGGCTCATTGCCTTCGAGCCGGCCCTTGTATCCGGCATGAGCGGCCACGGCCTGCGCCATGTACTCGATACCGACCCAGCCCGGAACGCCGTCATCGCCGCAAAACATACTGTCGATACCGATATCGACTTCAGCCGTCAGTGTTGCTTCGTCGAAGCTCGTGATGCGATCGAGCAGGACCATGGGCGGGTCATGCGGCAGCAGTTCCCTCACGGGTATCTCCGCCAGATCCATCAGCTACGCCCGATGATGACGCAGACATTGCTGCCGCCGAAAGCGAACGAATTGGACATGCACACGTCCTGCTGCCACGCATCACCCTCGACGGTCAGGCCGATGGTAGCCAGGTCGGGGTCGGCCGCGCCGTCCCACAGGTGCATTGGCAATTGTTTGTTCACGTTCAGATCGTCCAGCAGAAGCCAGCACAATCCCACTTCCTGGGCGCCGGCGGCGCCGAGTGTATGTCCAATCTGGCTTTTCGTCGAGCTACACGGCACATCGGGCCCGAACACCCGGTTCACCACGCAGCTCTCCATTTCGTCATTCTTTGGTGTCGCCGTCCCGTGCAGGTTGAT
This sequence comes from Woeseiaceae bacterium, assembly GCA_037386905.1. Lineage (GTDB taxonomy): Bacteria > Pseudomonadota > Gammaproteobacteria > Steroidobacterales > Woeseiaceae > UBA1847. The sequence continues at coordinate 61,896 of JARRLQ010000005.1, read as the reverse complement.
ATAGCCGACCTGTTGCGGCGCAAGCGCGGCCTGGTCCAGCGCCCCACGAATCGCCAGTTCAGCGCCCTTGCCGGACGGCTCGGGAGCCGACATATGCCAGGCATCCGACGACTCGCCAACTCCGAGCAGCCGTATCGGGCCTTCATCGCGCGACATCAGGAGCAGCGCCGCACCCTCACCAATGTTGATGCCCTCGCGGTTGATACTGAACGGGTTACAGATGCCCGGCGCCATCGCCTCCAGCGCGTCGAAACCATTGGTCGTCAGCTTGCAGAGGCTGTCGCTGCCACCAGCAATAACCGCGTCGCCAAAATCCGCATCGAGCAACCGCTGGCCTGCCGCAAACACCTTTGCCGACGATGAGCAAGCCGTCGAGATCGTGTAGCGCGGTCCACTGACATCAGAGTAGCGTGCGAGGAACTCGGCTGCCGCGCCGATCTCCTGCTGGCGATAGTCGAAGGAATTCGGCAATGATCCTGTACGGTTCAATATGTCAACCGCCACCTCGCCTTCCGCGATACCCGACGTGCTGGTACCCAGGATTACGGCAATACGTTCCCGCCCATAGCGACTCTTGAGCGCCTCGATCCGGTCAGCCTGCTGCGCCGCGGCAGCCGCCAGCAACTGGTTGTTGCGGCAGTCGAACTCAGCCAACGCCTCGGGTATCGGAGGCAATTCAGCCTCGACGCGACCCACAACTCCGTTACGGCCCGTCAGCAGCGGCCCGTATGGCGTCATCCCGGACTGGTCGCCTTGCAGCAGGTTGGCCAGTACCGCTTCGCGCCCGCTGCCGAGCGCATTGACAATAGCAAGGTCAGACAAAAATACGGTCACTGCGGCGTAAACTCTGCGGTCGTAATCTGCAACGTGTATTGCCGTTCGATGTTCGTGAACTGGGCTACGCCGCCCCATGGATCGGACGTGTCGTACGTAATGCCAATGACGAGTTTGCCATCGCGCGTGATATAGCGCTGCTTGCGGTGCCCGGCTTCCGCAATAGCCCCGCCACGCAGATTGGCTTTAATCCATTCGAGGTCCCAGTGTGTCAGTATCACGTCCGCCAGGACATACTCGGCGTTGATGACCTGCGCCTGCTGCGCGCCGGTGGCTATCATTTCCATGCCGTCGTAGCTGATCGTGAACAGCGGGCCACCGAGCGCGCCGATTCCGACAATGGTGATACTCCCCGGTCGTGCTTCGATGTGCGCGGCAAACGAATAACTGCCGTCTTCGTATTCACCGACAATCGCCTGTACTGCGTCGAAACTTTCAGTCAGCTCCGCGACGGTTGGCAATTCGAGGTACACATCGGTTGCGATCGCGATCCTGGTCGGCTCACCTCGCATTGTGGTCGTACCGCAGCCACTGGCAGCGATTGCCAGCACAACGACAAGAATTTTCACTGCGGCATTCACCCCTCGTCGCCCTCCTCCCGCGCTTTCATCGCAACAGGACACAGTAAATACGCACAGGCGATGCCTATCAATACGGTAATCCCGAACGAATGCACGGCAAAGGTACTGCTAAGGGACAACAAGCCAAACGAAAGAATCGTGGTAATGGCCGACAGCGTGATCGCAAACATCGTGCTTTCAGGATCGTGTTTTGCCTCGGCAATAAAAATCGTGAAATCGATGCCAATGCCGAGCACGAGGATCAGGGCCAGGAAATTGAACAGGTTGAGCGTCCCACCAGCCACGGAAATGACCGACAGTGCCAGCAGTCCCGCCAGAACCGGTGGTGCCAGTACGCGCGCAGCGCGCAGCAAACCATAACGCCACGCCAGGCCGAGCAGAATGGCCACGTAGGCTGCCGCGAGCATTTCCACGACGCGCGTTCGATATTTGCCGAACAGCGACGACAGTTCCCGACCCTTGTTGATCACCGTGTAATCCGACAGCAGGCCGATGTCGTCGATGCCAAACAACAGGATAATCGATGCGCTTTCCGGTCCCTCCGTATCGAGCCACAAGTTACGAAACTGCTCCGATACCGGGCTCTGCAACCATGACTGCAATTCGAGAATCGGCGCTTCCCGGGTCAGGTTGGCCAGTGCCTCTACAGCATCTTCCCTGTGAACCTCGAGCGCGTCATACAGGGACAGCAACCTGGTGGTCATGAGTTCGTTCCACGCCTCACCGCTCCTAAGTTGGCGCTGAAACGACGGCACCCAGCGCGAGATGGCCTGGTAACTGTCCAGCGAACCGTCTGCAATGAGCTCATCGAGGTGGACGCGAATACGTTCCTCTTCCTGCAGCAGTGATTGCTCATCGTCCTTTGCAACGAGCAGGAATGTCCCGGCCTGGGCGACGCCAAGCAACTCCTGGATAGCGGACTCCTGTTCAACGAGCTCTGCTGGCTGCGACTGCAGCATACGCACATCGTCGTTGACATTGAGGCGCAGCGCGCCAGCCGCAACAAGCGCAAGCAATACGAGAACCATGATCGCCTGCGATCTTTTCGAGTGTCCTCGCCAGGCGCTTGTATAGCGTTCCGCAAACGTCAGCACAGCCGACTGCGGGTGCCGCTTGAAGCGCTTGCGCATTATGCGCGTCATTGCGATCAGCGTCAGGTATGCACCAATTAACCCGGCAGTCGAGAACACGGCCAGTTGTTGCAAACCAGGGAATGGCGCAACGGTCAGCGCGAGGTAGGCCAGGACACTGGTAGCCAGACCCAGCGTAATTCCCGGAAAGATATTGCTGATGCCTGTCTCCGCTGTCCATGCGTCGTCGCCGAACGCATCATCGGCAATGTAATGAAAACTGTAATCGACGGATACGCCAATAAGACTTGCACCGAAAACGAGCGTGAACAGGTGGACGAAGCCGAATATCGACAATGTCACGCCAAGCGCAATCACGCAGCCGGCAAGAATCGAGACCACGATGAGTGACAGCGGCCGTAACGAACGGAAAGCGGATATGACGAGCAGGATCAGCCCAATCAGCGATCCCACGCCGATAGTCGAGATTTCTCCTTTCGCACTTTGTGTCGCCTCATGCGCATAAAAGGAAAAGCCGGTCTTGAGAACATCGAGCTCGGGATGGGCGGTCTGCAATTCATCGAGCGCGCCATTGATGCGCGTAGCGAGTACTTCCTGCTCCGCAATCGACAGGCTCGGTGCAAGCAGGTTGGCCATGATGAATATGTAGTTCCGGCCCCCCTTCTCCGCCCACAGGTAGCCGTCATCGAGACTCAGCGATCTTTCCGCGGGCAACATGGCCTGCAGCGAGTCAGCGAACAGGAAGAATGGATCGGTCGCCAGGTCACCAGTGCTACCGAACGGGCTGTATAACTTTGCCACCGCGGCCGCTTCGACACCGTCAGGATCATTGTCAATTTGCTCGAGCTGGCTATCCGACAGCAATCGGCTTCGATACGGATAATAGAAAGCGCCTATGGCGGCGAATTGCGATTCATCCACTCGTATCGTAACCGAGCCGAGCAGATCCAGTTCGTCAAGCGCCGCACCCAGTGTCTCGGCGGACTGCTTCGCGATGTCGCGATCCGGGTGACCGACAAAAAATATCAGGCGCGTGCCGAGTTCGGCATCGACAACCCGGCTCGCCTGTTCGTGCAGCGGGTCATAGTCGGATGCAGGCAGCAACTCGAATATATTGCTGCGCACCCAGGCATCGCTGGACGACACCTGTACCGCGGCGACAGCGATGGCGGCCAGCAGTAACGCCGCCCAGGTGAAGAGCGGCAGATTACCTCGCGTAAAGCTGGATCTCATGCTCTGTCAGTTCAACCGGTTCCGTTTGCAGGTCAGAGAAGCTGATCGTGGTAGTTTCGGACGACCGGCTTGTCACCGTAAGGGTTTCAATATACTCCCGGCCGTCGAGTTTGATCGACTTGATTGCCTCCGACATCGGGTAGTTGACAGGATTCAGCGTAATCCGCCAGCGGCCCTCCGCGGTGCCGGGCTGGAACGCGACATCGAACTGCTCGCGCAACTGCGCCTCGTCACCCCGAAAAATACTCAGGAAAGACTGGCTGAATGTCAGCACAACCGGGTTTCTCGCGACATCGACACTTTGCAGCGGTCCGTCACCGACACTCTGCAGAAGCCGCTCCGAATCGGCAATCAGGATTGAGGCAACAGGCTGTTCCTGTTGCCAGAAAAGGCCCAGGTCGGACAAGACAAAGTGGCCGCTCGAATGCAGCGGCTTGCTCAGTATCCTGACTTCTCGTGTCTGTTCGAACTTGCCGCGCAATACAGCCGGCGCCGCCAGCTGTGCCGCAACTTCGGCAAGCGTCGTGTCGGTCGCAACCGGTTCCTCCGCGGCCGCGGCAAATGCCAGGCACAATGCGGTGGCAGCAGCACAAAACATCACGCGCATGCCCGGACCTTGTCGATCAGGATCGGTGGACTGACGAAACAGAGCTCCTCGGTTTTCATATCTACGGCAACCTGGATCGTGTATCCCTTTGTCACGCGCTCTCCCGTCTCTTCATCTCGTATCTCGTAGCCGATCTTGAGACGGTTCTCATATTCCTCGAGCGTGGCAATAACCCGAACGCGCTGCTGGAACTCGGTGGGCCGAATGAACTTCATGCGCGTATCGGCAATCGGCCACGCATACCCGGACTCGACCATGGTCCGGTAGCCATACCCGATCTTGTCGAGCAGGCGGCAACGGGCGCGCTCGAGGTATCGGAAATAGTTGCCGTGCCAGGTGACACCCATCGGGTCTCCGTCCTCGAACGGAATCTCGATGACGACCTCAGCCGAGATGTCGACGTCACACTTCGTCATACAGGCTCCACCCCTGCTCCGCGATTTTCGCGGTGAATCGCCGCAGGTCCATTTCCAGCGGCCGGTCCTCGGCAAGGAATTGAAAATCAGTCATGACATCGTCCTTCATCTCAAGCAGTGCCGGCACGAGATGTGCTTCGTCCAGTTCACCGGCACGCAGCCGCAGCTCCACGGCTTGCGAGGTTGCGAGCAATGCCGCTGCCGCGACCTGCTCCGTCAACTCTATGATACGCAGGCAGTCACGCGCCGAAATCGTGCCCATACTGACCTTGTCCTGGTTGTGACACTCGGTAGACCGCGAAAACACGCTTGCGGGCATCGTCAGCTTGAGCGCCTCCGCAGTCCACGCCGAGGCGCCTATCTGCACGGCCTTGAACCCGTGGTTGACCATTGCGCGCTCGGCTTCGGCGCCACTCAGGTTGCTTGGCAGCCCGTTGTTGAACTTGGTATCGACAAGCAGGGCCAGCTGCCTGTCCAGCAAGTCTGCGATGTTCGCAACAGCAATCTTCATCGAGTCCATCGCGAACGCGATGTGTCCACCATAGAAATGACCGCCATGCAGAACGAGCTCGTGGTCCGGATCAATGATCGGATTATCGTTGGAGCTGTTGAGTTCCGTTTCGATCTGGCTGCGCAACCACGGCAGGGCATCGACCAGCACGCCGATCACGTGTGGCGCACAACGAATCGAATAGCGATCCTGCAGGCGCAGCGGGTTACGCGGCATTTCCTCGTGTTCGATATCGCTGCGGATCCAGTACGCCACCTGGCCCTGGCCCGGGTGTGGCTTGACGTCGAACAGCTCCTTGCTGAAATGAAACGCGTTGCTTTTCAGGGCCAGCGCGGCAAGTGCAGTGATACGGCTGGACAGGCGGGCCAGGTACTCGGCGCGCGAATAAGCGATGCAGGCAAGGCCTGTCATCACGGCCGTACCGTTCATTAGCGCCAGCGCCTCTTTGGGCCTGAGTGTGTGCGGCTCCAGCCCCAGTTCGGCGAGCGCATCGCGCGTGTCGCGAGGCCCTTTTTCGGAGTGCACCTGCCGCTCGCCGATGAGCGCTGCCGCAATATACGACAGTGGCGTCAGGTCACCGCTTGCGCCAACCGACCCCTCCTCGGGAATCAGCGGTATGACATCCCTGTTGATAAATGTGGCCAGCAACTCGAGTAACGGCAGGCTGACCCCCGAGTAACCGCGGCACAGCGATACGAGACGCGCAGCGAGCACTGCGCGGCTCGCCTCGACGGACAGATGCTCGCCCATGCCGCAACCATGGAAGCGTGTCAGGTGTACCGGCAGCTCCCATGCGAGTTCGGCCGGCACTTCGACTGTGCAGGAGTCGCCATAGCCCGTCGTGACGCCATAGATGACGCCGTCCTCTTCAAGTATGCGGTCGAGAAGCTGCGCTCCGCGTGCAATGCGCTCGTGAAAACCGGGAGCATCCGCCAGTGAAACAGTTGCCCTTCGCCGCGCGAGCTCGACAACATCTTCTATACATATTGGCTTCTCGCCTATCGCAACATCGCGCACGGGGAATCAACTATTGGTCGGAGTGAGGTTCTTGCCAGAAATCGAAAAAATTGTACCACTGGTAGGGAAACCGCAGGCAGTGCCGTTCCAGCAAGGTTGCATATTGCTGTACGACTTCACGCAGGTCCTCCTTGCGCGTCGCACGCGGCAACTCCAGGCGGTCAGCCAGTTTTTCGAGATGGACGACGTACTTGCCGTCTTCCTTCAGGCAAAACAGAAAGTAGACCGGGCAATCGAGCAGCGATGCCAGAATGAACGGCCCTTCCGGAAAATGCGCCGGATAGCCAAGGAAGTCACACACGACCGAGCGGCCCGCGTCGGTAATCGACGTTCGATCCGCGACCATCGCGACCCACTCGCGCGCTTCGATCTTCGACTGCATGTGCATGACCGACTCCGGCCCGAGCGTGTCAACCTGCAAAATGTTCTTTACGGCCTCGGGGTTTGCCTCCTCGAGAAATTGCATGAACTTCAATGAATGCCGCGTGAACACCAGCGCATTGACGGTAATACCCTGCTCCTGGTCACCAAATGCGCGCAATGCTTCGAGGTTTCCCAGGTGTGAGCCGATAAAGACACCGCCACGCGGGCTGTTGATGATCGTGTCGTAAATGTCTGGCGAGGCATAGCGGACGCTCTCCTTCGAACGCACACCGGCCCATTGGGCCGTCTTGTCGAGAATCGACTCGCCAAACTGCAGGAAATGCCGGAACCCGTTAAGGCGCTTGCGTGGCCCGCCTTCAACCCGCTCGCTGGTTGCTTCGACACGATCAAGAAATTTCCTCGATGCGCGCCGTGCCGACGACGACGTCAGGTAGTAGTACGTGATGACAGGAAACAGCATGACCCGGAATACGGCTCGACCGAAAAACTTGAATCCTGTGAACAATATTTTCATGCCGAGCACGGCGCCGCGTTCTTCCAGCGCGGACCAGTGGCCGCGACGCACACCGAACTTGCGCAGCAACAACAGTGGCGAACGCAACAACATGCCGAAGAACAGGCGCGTATGCATCCACGAAATGCGTGCGTTGTCCTGCCACATGCGAAAATGCGAGGTGCCATGCTCCGGGTAGACAACGTGTGTTGGCACGGCGACAAATGGCACGCCCCGCCAGAAAAGCCGTACTGCGATCTCGATATCGAACTCCATGCGCGGCCCGATGCGTACATCGTCGATCAGCCTCAGGCATTGTTCGAGCGGATAGACACGGTATCCACACATCGCATCCGGGATGCTCAACGACAGGGTCTCGATCCACACCCATACACGCGTAATCTTGCGCCCATAGAGCCGGCTCGCCGGCACGGAATCATCAAACTGCGGGTCGCCGGATATCAACGCGTCAGGATTCTTCCAGGCCTCGTCGATCATTACGCCCATGTCCCCGACATCGTGCTGGCCATCCGCGTCTATCTGGATCGCATGGGTGAAACCCTGCGCCCATGCCTCGCGAAAACCGGCTATGACGGCGGCGCCCTTGCCTTGATTCTCGTCAAGAGTGAGCCGCGTGACGCCGTATCCGGACTCGATGCCGTCGAGGACCTGTTTCGTGCGGTCGTCACTGCCATCGTCCACGATGAATGTGGCCAGGCTGAAGCTTGCGAGACTGTCGAGCGTGGCAGCCAGGGTCTCGCCGTGGTTGTAGACCGGAATGATGATGCAGGGCTTCATGGGACTACTCGAACAATACCCTGCCCTGAGAGTATGTGTCGTCACCCGACGTATACGCGAACCGCAGTTTGCCCGAAGCATCGTCATACTCGACTGTCAGTCCAAGGCGTGTGTCCGGCTCAATGACGCGATGGAATTTTAGTCCCTCAATGGCCACAAATTCCGATTTCAGGTCGAAGTGCTTGCGCGCAAGCTCGATGGCCCAGTGTACCTGCACAACACCGGGCAACACGGGTTCGCCCGGGAAGTGTCCCTGCAAATACAAAAGGTCGCGCGGAATTCGGATCTCGAATTCAGCTCTGTTCGAATCTGCCGATTCGCTGACGATTTGCGGGCTGACAATATCCATGAGTTAGTCGAACAATGCGCGAATGTCGTCCGGGCGCCGCTTGCCCTGCGGGTTCACCGGGATGACGTCAACATAGCGAAGTTTCTTCGGTACGGCGACCGGGTCCAGCTTGTCGCCAAGTGCGACGCGCAGCCGCGCCCCTGTTTCCTTGCGACCATGCTTCTCGAGCGCCTGCTTGCCACTGTCGCTAAGTTGCAGGACAAGCCCTACGTACTGCCGGGTACCATGTTCGAGGGCTGTCGCCGCGGCATCCGTGACATCGGGTAACTCGATCGCTCGCTGCTCGATCTCCGCGAGCGAGACACGCTTTTCCTCGATCTTGACGATGTGATCGCCGCGACCGAGTAACTCGAACGAACGATTGGACTCGAGGCGCACCTTGTCCCCCATTCGGTGCCAGCTCGACAGGCCCATGAATGGCGAGCTGACTTCGAGAAAGCCATCCCCATCCTGCCTGACTCGCACCTCGGGCAGCGTATGCCACGCCTCGGCCGCGCCGCGCTTGTCCTGCCGCCGCCAGGCAACGCCGCTGGTCTCTGTGCTGCCGAGCACCTCGACAGGGCATGTGCCGAGAAACCGCATCGCGTCGTGCGCAGCATAATCGGGCAACAAGCCGCCGGACGAGAACACGATACTCCACCGGCATGCATCGGCTTCGTCGAGATGACCAAGGCGCTTCAGTAGCGCCGGACTGGTGACCAGGGCGGCATTGCTGCTGACGTCGCTCAACAGGTTCTCGGGGTATTCAAGGTTGAAGGTCGCAAAAGCGCGCCTCGTGACCAGCGGCCACAACACCCGAAACAGCAGCCCGTAGACGTGTTCGTGGGAGACGGTCGCAAAGATACGGCCGTCGCCGATCTCGTCACCGAACAACGACTCGAGCACGTCGAGTTCGGCATCGACATTGTGGATACTGCGCTGGATCCTTGCCGGTTCGCCTGTCGACCCGGACGTGAACAAAACGAAATCGGAATTCGCGTCGATTATTGGGTCTTTGAGCTCGTCCGCCCGTGTACCGAAACCTGCACCGATAACGCCGTCGTACTCGGCACAACCATGCAGCATGTGCTTCGGTGCGAGTACCGGCGTCTTGCCAGCCGTCCAGCAACCATAGAGCGCGCAGGCAAATTCGCCAGCGTCAGGGACATCAATCGCCCAGTAGCGCCCGTCTTTGCCGGCAAGAGCCGTTGAAATGCGTGCGACGGAAGCCTTGAACTGCTGCCACGTCACTTCCTCGCCATGGCGATCGAAGCAAACTGTGTGCGTTGATTCGAGTTCGAGGAGTCTCGATAGCGGGATAACGGTCAAGGCAGGTTACGCAGTGTTGCCGACCAGCTCCTCGACGGCATCCACGACATCCTTGACAGTTCTGACGCCCTTGAATTGGTCAGGTTGAATTCGTTTCTTGGTAACTTCCTGCAACCGCACGACGAGGTCGACCGCATCAATGCTGTCGAGATCGAGATCCTCGTAGAGGCGCGCCTCGAGCGTGATGTCCTGCGGCGCGATGTCGAACAAAGCATGGAGCTCGCGTCTCACATCCTCAAAAATGTCATCGCGATGCGCCATTGCCAGGTTATTCGCTACCACTACTCAACCACCACTCACGAAACGGGCCAGGCTCGCCACAGACTCGAAATGCCCGCGTATTTCCTCCGAGTCGACATCCAGATTGACGTCGTACTTGCGGCGAATCGCGACACCGAGTTCCAGCGCATCGATAGAATCGAGTCCGAGGCCGTCACCGAAAAGCGGCGCCTCCGTCTCTATGTCGTCCGGGCTCATGTCCTCAAGATTGAGCGCTTCGATGATCAGCTCTTTGATCGCTTGTTCTGTGTCGTTCACTGTTGTCGTCATTAGTCTCGAACTTGCTCAGCATCAGCTCCGTGAGCCTGCGCGCAGCCATGCTTGGTTCTTCTCCATCCGTGGCGAAAGCGCCAATATCGAGCCTATCACCGACTCTCATTCGCAGACAAGGACGCCGCTCAGGAATCTCGAACCAGTGCTCAGCCTTGGTCAGCGTCGACGGTTCGCAACTGATGTGAATCATTTGCATCGGTGCTTTCGCCGCCAGGGCAACCCGGGCCGCGCCGCGCCGCAGGCGCATCGGCTGCCCGGGTACCGTACGTGTCGCTTCGGGAAATATGACCAGCGTCTCACCCCGGTCAAGCGCCCCGACACACTCCTGCAGGAGTTGTTCGGAATCGTCATTCGGGATGTAGTTTGTCGCCCTCACCACGAGGCCGAGGAAGAAGTTGCGCCACAGGGCCTTCTTGACGATGCAGTTGCCATGCGGAATCTCCGCAAGTAACTGAACCACGTCGATCAGCGTCGGGTGATTGGCCACAACAACCAGGCCGCTGTGATTCCGGCATGCTTCGCGGCATCGGGGATCCACGTCGAAATCGAATACGCCGAGGCCATGCATCATCCACAGGAAGCTGCGGAAGCTGCGGCTTACCATGGCGCGCGCCCTGCGCGTGCGGCTTTCCTCGTCCGGCGAGGTCACCGAAATGACCGGGAAAACGATCAGCGCCAGGACCAGTCCTCCGACGCCGAACACCGTGAACGAAAGACCGGTGCCGACCAGGCGCCAGCCACGATTGATCAACGCGCCCAACGCCACCCCTGCCCGTCTGCACCGAGTGTCAAAGAACCGTCCCCCTCCTGGAGCCAGGCAAGAAACTGCGGACCCTGTGGCAGATGGCTTTCCCGCGCGGACTCATCCCTCGAGATGCTGATGCCACCGTCACCCGGCGCCCTTAGCAGCAGAGCCAGCGCGTGATCACATTCCACCTGTTCGGAATACGAGTGGTACTCCACTGGAATGACTTCGTCGAAGTCGACCAGCAGCACCGTGTGTGCGGGGTTGGCGGCCAGGTACGATTCAGCTTCCATCCAGGCATGCGCAAACGAATTGGCGCCCGAAGCGATGGACGTCGATGCATGATGCGATTTTGTCAGGATCGTGAAAAGCCCGGAACTGGTGTTGTGCACCGACTGTGAAAACGCGGTTGGCGAAATCTCGACGCCTTTGCTGATCGAGGACAGGATGTCTCGCGTACGCACAACCTCGCCATGCTGTGAACAGAAGATCGAGTAGTCGATGTCCGTATCACCGGCAACGTCGAGAGCGCAGGACAGGGCCATCCTGGCCAGCCGGCTCATACGACGGCGCTGCATTGGCGGAATAGCGTCGCCCGGCGGATTCCCTTCCGCGGCGCGGGCACCTGCGCGCCGCCAGTGTTCGATCCAGCCCGCAGGATCGGTGCTCTCGGGCGACCAGAACGCCCAACATTCTACCTGGATGCGGCTCACTCACTTCGCCACATGTAACATATTGATTCCCCCCCGCTCCACGAGCGCCGAGCACCTGTTATTCTGAGTCATGGCTATGCGCTTCTCAATGCTCATTTTGTATCTGTTTCTTGCAGGCTGCTTCGGCATGGCACCGACAGAAGTGCCCCTGCCGACCATCGAAACAGCGGATAAGACAGCTCGCAATGACACGCTGGTAATCATGCTGCCCGGGCGCGGTGATCGCGCCGATGCATTCATCCGCGAGGGTTTCGACAAGGCCGGCCAGCAACATGGTTTCGATACGATCGCGGCCGACGCGCATTTTGGCTACTACATGAAGCGTATCCTGCTGCCACGCCTGCACGAGGACATCGTTCTGCCAGCACGCGAGGCGGGCTACAGGAACATCTGGTTCCTCGGCATATCAATGGGTGGCTTCGGTTCCCTGCTGTACGCGTCGGAGTACCCCGACCAGGTGGACGGCGTCATCCTGATAGCGCCCTTCCTCGGCGACGAGAAAGGCATCGACGAGATCGCCGCCAGCGGCGGCCTCGACAAGTGGGATCCGGAGACGTCCCGGATGAAAGATTACGAGGTCGGCGTCTGGAAGTGGTTACGCGATTCGGATACGCCGGTCGTGCTCGGCTTTGGTGAGTCCGACGGCATGGCCGACGGCTACCGGCGGGTGCTTACGGATGTCCTGGCCCCCTCGAGCGTTTACACGCTCGAGGGAGGTCACAAGTGGACGACCTGGGCGCCGCTGTGGAATGAAATAGCGGGCGACCTGGGGCTTTAGTCATCGGGCGCTGCGTCGCCCAGCATGGCATCCATTTCGGGAGCTTCCAGCCACTCAGCGACGTCTTCGCCGATCTTCTTCGCGACACGCTTCAGCATCGAGCAGGTGCCCGGGGTCATGCCGAACAGCGCTGCGCGATCGACGGTGAACGACGCAATGACCTCGCCGTTTTCCCGCAACTCACCTTCTACTTCGACATTCTTGGCGCCGCTGTAACCGCCGCCACCCGGCGCGAAGACATGAGTAATCTCCATGAACAGCACCTTTCCCTCGACACTGTCCAGCGGCTCGGTCGTAAAGACGATATCAGCGACTTTCTTGGCCTCACTCTTGAGGTACTTCGGAATGCGCTCTTCCAGGCCGCATTCTTCTTTTACGTTGTCGGTCGCCCCGCTGTCTTCGGCGAATGGCGTCAGCTCGCTGATCGTGACTGTGTCCTTCGCCTGCGCCATGCCAGCCAACGCCAGCATAAGTACTGCAAATACAGTTTGTCGCATGAATCTCTCCCTGGCCCGTTAGGTGTTGTGAACTATAGCCGCTTGCGGGCTTGCTAACCAAGTGCGAGCCTGATGTATCCAATCTCAGATGGTGGCGAATTTGCAGACCCGGGAGGTGCCTTCTCAGGCCGATTTCCACGCGGCGATCTCTGATCGATCGGACCGCTGGTTCGCCGCGTGCCTGAAGATAACGCGAAACCGGGACATGGCGGAGGATGCCGTTCAGGATGCGCTGCTCAAGGCCTGGAACAAACGCCACCAGTTCGATAACACGGCAAGGCTGGACACGTGGATTCACCGCATCGCCATCAATGCGGCGCTGCAACTGCTGAGAAAGAACCGGCCCGCCGCCTTCGAACCACTCGAGACCGACATCGAAGATGACGGCGAAACGCCCGAGTCGGTGCGTGCCGGGCAGGAGCTGGGAAAAACCCTGTCCGCGGCCATGACTCATCTCAGCGAATTCGAACGCATCTGCTTTGTGCTCAAGCATCTCGAACAATGGCGACTCAAGGAGATCGCCGCAGAAGTCGGCTCCGATGTCGGTGCCGTCAAGCAGGGCATTTTCCGTGCTGTCCGCAAGCTGCGTGTACGCATGGGCCACCTGCAAGGTGAACTGAAATGAACGATGACACATTGATTCTCTACTACTACAACGACGGCCTTAGCGAAGACGAACGACGCCATGTCGAGGCAGCTATCCACAGCGATGCGGCGGTTGCCGCCCGTTATGACGGGCTCTGCCGCCAGCTCAATGGCCTTGCCGATGTCGATACACCTCCCGTTCCCGCCCACACCGTGCAGCGCTGGCACGATGCGATTGATCGCGAGGCGCGTCTCGAGCGTGGACACGTGCAACAGCCGCGGCAGCGCGCGTTCAGTGGTTTTTCGTTTGCATGGGGTGCGGCGATCGCCGCCGTACTGGTCATCGGCATCAGCCTGACGATGACCGGACCCGATCCGGTTGTCGAAATGCCAGCCACCACGACGTCTGCGTTTACGCGCGGCGTGCAGGTGCACTTCCGCGATACTTATGGCCAGCTTGCTTCCATGCCCATCGAAGCAAGCGCCGACCGAACTCAGCTCGTGTTGCAGATCATCGAGCAGAACCGCCTGTTCGAGCGTGCTGCAGAACAGAGCGACTCGGACGACCTTGCCCGGGTATTGCGCGCTTTCGAGCCAATACTTGTCCGCCTCGCCGCCGAAGACATCACGCCGCAGGAGGCGGCGGCGCTGCGGGCTCAGCTCACGTTCGAGCTCAATGTAATGCTAACCAAACTGTCACGTGACTCATCGAATGAGACAGGTACAGCTACTACAGGAATCAAGACATGACGACCCGCTCCAGATTAATCATTGCCACCTTCGCACTGCTCATCACGAGCGCCGGGTTTGCGCAATCCGAAGTGCGCGATGCTGAGGACCCGAATGAGGTCCTCAAGATAGCCGCGCTCGAGGCGCTGATCTCGGCGCCGCCCGAACGTGCGTTGCCATTGGTCATGAAGGTGCTTGATGCCAACAACACGAATGAAGTGAAAGAACGTGCCCTGTTCGTGCTAAGCCAGATCAATTTGCCAGAGGCACAGAATCGCCTGCTCGATGTTGCGCGCACCGGCGACCCGGAACTAAGTGCCGAGGCCGTGCGTATGATCGGCATAGGCGGTAACAAAGAGGCGATGGCGGGTCTTGCTGATCTTTACAAGTCCGGTGACGAGGATCTGCGAGAAGCCGTGCTCGAAGCTTATATGATTGCCGGCGACGTTGCGGCCGTGAACGCGATCGCGACGAATGCATCCAGCGTCGAGGAATTTGAAGCGGCGGTCGAGATGCTCGGTGTCATGGGCGCCATCGACGAGCTGCGTGCATTGAGCCAGGACAGCGGCTACACCGAGGGGCTGATCCAGGCGCTCGGCATCGCCGGCGGCGACGACGTCAACGCGACCCTGATGGATATCTATCGGAACGCCGATACAGATGACATTCGCGAAGCGGCTCTCGAAGGTTTGCTGATCTCCGGCCATGATGAAGGTGTGCTCGAGTTGTACCGCGAAAGCGACGACATTGAAGAGAAACGCGACTTGCTCGAGACGCTCGGCATCATGGGTAGTGACCTGATGATGGAAGTTATCGACGAAGCACTGGCAGGTGGAGCATGAAAACCGCAGTGCACCTGGTTCTGATCGCGGCGCTTGTCGTCGCGATCGTTGCGAGCGAGTCGCACGGTGCCAATTTCAGCGTCCCGGCCGAAGACGGCTGGTACACGTGGCAGGTCGAAGCCGCCGACGGCAGTGAACTGCAGGTTTACGCGCTCATGGAGTCCGGGCAGCCGGTCAAGTTTCGTGCACGAGGTGACTCGATCTGCTTCAGCGGATTCAATGTCAGAGATGCAAGAGATCTCGGTTACGTGACAGCAGACCAGAGCATCAACTGGCTGCAGGGTTTCATCTACCCGGTCAGCGACCTGAGCTCGGAAGCCATCCTGTTGATCTCGTTGCACGCTGGCGAACTGCCTGTCGAGATTCTCGACCGGCTCCTGACCGCAGCGCTCTAGTCTTCGTCAAGCTGCTTGCTGCGGTAGACACCGAAGTACACGAAGGGCAGCTCGGTGCTCTCACCAGGGAGCACCTCATCGGGGACCTGGTGCGGCACCGGCTTGATGCTGCGCAGGTAAGCGACGATAGCCGACACATCTTCGGGCGTCATGCGCGTATACCCACGCCACGGCATGACCGCAATCCTGCGTCCTGCGTGGCGGCCAACACCGATGCGAATCGCATTTTCGATCTGGCGGTCGGACCACAACCCAATGCCGGTTTCTTCATCGGGCGTCAGGTTGGGCGGAAAGACAACACCCGGGTGAGCATTATTCAACGGGCTCGTGTAGGCGATGCCGATGCTCGACCCTGCAAGTCCCCGGTCGAAATTCGGCACGCCCTCGAGGGCGCCGTCCGTGTGGCATGCGCCGCAACCAAGCAGTTCGACGAGGTACTCGCCGCGCTGTACCTGCGCGATGTTCTCGGGTGCAAAATTGCCGGGTTCAGCTGCGGGCGCGTCGAGTACCGTTGTTGCCTCGACCTCCTCGTAGTCCTGCAACCGCTCATCGGGTGCTTCGGCGACAGGCCCCGACGCACAGGAACCCAGCAAATACGCCGATAGCAGAACGAAGCTCTTGGTTTTCATGCCGCCGCCCTCCTTCATTGACGACATTATCATTATCGCCCCATCAGTTGTCCTTGGGTATTTCGGAATACACAGTACCCGGCACGTGGAGATTGTCAAAATCGCAGCACTGATGCCCGGGAATACGACAGCCGCAAACTTCAGGAGCCGTTGTTTGTACTTATAGACATGGGCTCTGCCCGCCGCAATCGTGCGCTAGAATTAGCCTCTTTTGGCAAAGGAGTCCGCTTGAAACTGCCCAGCCATTTGCTGGCCGCCGCTTTGCTGTTGCCAACTGTCTGCGCGGCACAGGAGCGGCCGGCAACTCCGCCGGCAGTGGATGCCTATGCACTCACGGTGTCACCGACTATTGACGGCGACGTCCTGGGCGATTCCGCCTGGAGTGGCGTTACACCGACGGACGGCTTCTGGCAGATTCGGCCTGATGATGGCCACCCCTCGAGCCAGGAAACCGAGGTTTATGTTGGTTTCACCGATTCACACCTGTATGTAGGCGTTGTCGCCTACGATGACGACCCGGACAGCATCATCGTCACGGACAGCCGCCGCGACTCTTCTCTCGGCAATACCGATGCATTCCTGATGATCATCGACGGCATGCTCGACCGGCAGAATGGTTACGTGTTCGGCACCAATGCGGCGGGCCTGGAGTACGACGGCCAGGTGACCAACGAAGGCGCCAGTGCAAACCTGGCGTTTGGTGGCGGCCTCAACCTGAACTGGGACGCGAACTGGCAGGTGCAGTCGCGCATCGGCGAGCATGGCTGGAGCGCGGAATTTGCCATCCCGTTTCGCACGCTGCGGTTCCAGGCCGGCGAAAAGCAGGACTGGGGCATCAACTTCCAGCGCAATATTCGCCGCAATAACGAGGTTGCCTTCTGGTCTCCATTAGATCGCAATCGCAGCCTTTACCGGGTTTCCGAAGCAGGAACCTTGCGCGGCATCAAGCCGCCCGCGCAGCGCAATTTACAGTTCACTCCGTATGGTCTCGCCAGGGCTCGCCGTGGCGGCGAACTCGATGGCACCGAGACCGACACCGAGTTTGGTTTCGATATCAAGTACTCGATCACGCCGAGCCTGACCCTCGATGCGACGTACAACACGGACTTCGCCCAGGTTGAAGTCGACGAGACGCAGGTCAACCTCGACCGCTTCAATCTGTTCTTCCCCGAAAAGCGGCCGTTCTTCCTCGAGAATGCAGGCCTTTTCGAGGTCGGCAATTCGGAGTCCGCGCAATTATTCTTCAGCCGCCGCATTGGCATTGCCGAGGATGGCGCGATAATTCCTGTTGACGGCGGTTTGCGGCTGTCCGGCAAAATCGGCACGACCACGAGTATCGGCTTACTGCACATGCAAACCGAGGCTGTCGAAGACGTTGCGCCGAAGAACCGCTTCACCGTCGCGCGCATCAGCCAGGAACTACCGAACCGTTCTTCGATCGGGATGATCGTCACCGACCGCGTCGGCGACGGATCCTTCGAGACAGCAAAGGCAGACGACAAGAACCGCGCCTATGCGGTTGATGGCCGCTGGGGTATCGGTGACAACCTCTCTTTCGACGGCTGGTTCGCAAGAAGTGACACGCCGGGGCTGGAGGGCGACGATCGCGCGTTCTCCGTCGGCGGCGACTACAGCTCGGCGCTTTGGGACATTCGCGGCGGTTATACCGAGGTCGAGCAACATTTTAATCCGGAAGTCGGTTTCCTGGCGCGAACTGACTATCGGAGTATCGGTGCGTTCGTACAGCGGCGAATCCGTAATGACAACTGGGCGAAGGTTCTCGAACTGCGCCCGCATCTCAACTTCAGCAGTTTCTGGAAGTTTGACGGCTTCACCGAGTCCCGAACGATTCATCTCGACCTTCCCGTTACATTCCGCTCTGGCGCCGAGATCGGAAATATTTATGAACGAACTCGTGAAGGAGTTACCGACCCGTTTGAAATTGTCGATAACGTCACCATTCCCGCGGGCACCTACGACCACAACAGGATCAGGATTCGCGGCAACAGCGACGAGTCGAAGCCGTTCTACTATGGTTTTCACATATTGATCGGCGGGCGATTCGGCGGTGACCAGCTGGCCTTCGAGCCGTGGGCCGGGTATCGAATCGGCGAAATATTTCGCGCCTCGTTGTCATTCAACTACAACGAGTTCGACCTGCCCTACGAGAATGGTGACTTCACGGCCAACCTTGCTCGATTGCGCATGTCCTACTCTTTTACGCCAAAAATGCAGATCCAGGCGCTGGTGCAGTACAACGAGCAGGCCGACACAATCGGCACCAATATTCGATTTTCGTGGCTGCAAACTGCGAACTCCGGCCTGTATTTCGTGTACAACGAAGTCGACGAGCGCAGCGTCGGCGCGCCGCCCACGGGCCGTGAGTTCATCTTGAAGTACAGCTACATATTTGATGTATTTGACTGAACGGTAACTTCCGGAGTTCATGCTGATGCCAGCAGTAATGCGAGCAGGGCTGATCCTGGCGGCATTTGCTGCGTCCGGCTGCGTTTTCCAGCAGCTCGACCATGACCTGTCGCGCATGGAAGACCAGGCGCACCTGTTTGCCGGGTTTGTCAGCTCCGAAGCGCTCGAATTTCATTCGACGGTCGTCGTCGCCATGGACGATCCCGGTGCCGAGCGCATTGTCAGCTTCCGTATGTTGGCCGGAGAAGGTGCATTCGAGATTCGGCGCGCGAAAGCCCCGACCTGGTTCTTCGCATTCGCAGATCTCAACAAGGACCTGCGGTTCCAGGCTGATGAGCCCTATGGATGGGCTGCCGCCGGCAAAGCAGTCATTCCCGAACCGCAACAAACGCCAGGCGTGGACATCACGATCGGCGCAAGCGGTCAGCCCGGTTTCCCTGGCGCGTTGATCGATGAACCGCTGGAGCTTCATCTCAACAACTACGCGAAAACCCACATTGGCTCGGTCTCTTCGCTTGACGACCCGTTGTTCTCCGCAGCGCAGGGCAGGAAAGGCCTGTGGCAGCCGTTCGCATTCTGGGAGGACGGTGGCACCGGCCTGCATTTTCTTGAACCCTACGACGAGGACAAGGTACCCGTCCTGTTCGTTCACGGCATCAACGCATCCCCACAGGATTTTTTGTCGATGATCGAGCGGTTGGATCGCGATCGATTCCAGCCATGGTTTATGAGCTATCCATCCGGACTTCGTCTGTCATGGCTGTCGCGCGGCCTGTTCCAGTTCGTCGAGATCCTGCATCGCCAGTATGGCTTCGACGAGTTGCATATCGTCGCGCACAGCATGGGCGGCCTCGTGGCCAGGGGAGCCCTCAACCTGTGCAGCGAGAACGGAACCTGCGATTACGTCACGTCGTTTACTTCGATCTCGACACCGTGGGACGGTGTTGCATCTGCCGAGAGCGGGGTGAAGTGGGCGCCAACAGTCATTCCCGTCTGGAACGATATTTACCCGGCGAGTGAGTACTTGAGTACCTTGTTCGCTGTGCCGCTGCCGGATGACCTGCCGCACAACCTGCTGTTCGGCTTTCGCCAGGACCGTTTCCTGGGTGCGGGCAGTAGCGACGGTGTAATCGCACTCAGCAGCCAGCTTAGACCGGAAGCGCAGGACCAGGCTACAATCCTCAGGGGTTTTGACGAGGATCACGTCAGCATCCTGCACAGCGATGCCGTGATTGAGAATATCTTCAGCCTGCTGGAACTGTCGCGTTAGTTGCCGCCAACCCGGTACACGAACGAAACCCGGTATGAGCGGCCGAAGACGTCGTAGAGGCCCGTGTCCGTATTGTTACCCGTATTACTGAACGGAATAAGCGGTGCGTCGCTGTCGAACAGGTTGGCAATACCGAAACCGACCGCAATGTCGTCGCTGATGTCATAGCGGATGTACAAATCGGCGTAGAACTGCTCGTCGATACTCGGCACTGCGAGCAACGGACGGTCACCACCAAAATACTTGTAATCGACCTTTTGCCAATTGTCGGTACCGCTTATCCACTTGGTGCTCAGAATGATCCCCAGCCGGTCTGTGCTGTAATTGAAGTCCGCTGAAACACGGTGCTTTGGCGCCGTGCCGCCGACGTTGCCGAATGGCGTACCGAAATACCCGATGCCTTCGAGGACAGACGACACCGGGTTTTCCTGGTTCTTGTACGACATCGTGCGCGTATACAGGATGTTGATGCCGAACTGGTTGCCCCGATCGCCACCCACGAATGACGGCGCGTCGCCCGAGTAATTGATCTGGGTGTCGATGCCGTGCGTCGAGAACAGGCCGCGATTGTTGAACAGTTCTTCCGCGGATTCGAAATCACCGGTCGGGCCGCGCTGGATTTTGTCGCAGAACAGGTTCGACGTGTTTTTCACGTCGAAACAGATGTTGTAGGCATTGATGTCGCCAATGCCGTCTTCGATATCCAGGTCGAAATAGTCGATCGCAAAGTTCCAGTTCGGCAGGCTTTCCGGCGTGATGACCAGGCCGACAGTCAGCGTATCGGCCGCCTCCGGTCGGAGGTCAGGATTACCGCCCCGTGTTATGTCGATCGGCAGGCCGGGTGTTGCCTCGAACACACCGACCTGGTCGGCCGGCAAGCCCTGGAGAATGCACTTTTCCTCGATGCCGTTGCCGATCGGGTCCTGCGACGCCGAGCATGGATCGTCTTCGGGGTCGAACACGAATGACTCTGTCTCGACGAATTGCGCCTTGAACAGCTCGAGGTTGTTCGGCGCGCGAACGGCGTACTGATGCATGGCCCTGATGCGCAGGGAGTTATTGAGCTGCCAGTTCAGCCCTGTCTTGTACGTTTCGACGCCGCCGGCGTTATCGTATTTCGAGTACCGCCCCCCGAGCTCCAGCTCGAGGCGCGCAGCGCCGCCAACATCCTCGTACAGGGGCAGGATCGCTTCAGCATACAGTTCGGTGACACTCTCGGTGCCATCAACCGGTGCGTCGCCCCGGTAGCCAATCGTATCCCCGGTAAACAATATCGGGTCGGCCTCGAACGACACCTCGTCACGCCGCCACTCGATACCGGTGGCGACATCGACCGGCCCGGCCGGCATTTCAAAAAGCGTACCTGTGAATACTACGGCTGCGAGATACTGCTCCCTGTCCGTCACGTTCTGCGCCGCCGGCACGCGCACAAAGTCGGCCGCTTCGGGTGTGATGCTGCCTTCCCCGAACAGGCTGATAGGCACGCACCCGCCACTCGGATCAAGGCATTGCCCTGTCTGTGGATCGACCAGCATAGCCTGTGCGAGCCTGGAAGCCGACACATCATTGCGCTGGAACTCGTCCTCTTCGTTTGTGGTGTAAGTCGCCCAGGCGTCGAAGTCCCACGAACCGCCAATCGTACCGCGCAGACCGATTGCAGTTCGCCAGTACTCGGTTTCGAGGTCAATCTCCCGCTGCCCGACTTCGTTAACGCGCTTTGCGATGAACGCCTGTGCCGTGCCCGGAGCGACTTCGTAGGAAGTTTGCAGCATAGATACGGTTTCGGGTGTGAACAGCGGATTGTCGATGCTGAAAGTGAAAAAGCCTCCGGCCGGAACCGGTGCCAGCTCCGCGCCCGACGTATTGGCAACAAACATTGACTCGAGATACCACTCGAGGCCGTTATCCATCTCGTAGCGGCCGAGTATGCCTGCCGACTTACGTTCCAGCGGCGTCTGCAGGTAATTTACTTCCTGGAAGTTGTAGCGGTCGGCCAGCTGGTCCAGCGGCCGGGGCGTGCCATCAGGATTGAATGTCACAAAATCAGGCCCGTTACCAAAGTCGTGTTGCGGGGCAAATATCGCGCCGGCCGGGGCACGGAACGACCCGCCCTCGAACAGCTCGCCCGTTTCCGGATCGTTCTGCCAGGTGACGCTTGTGAGTTTCCGTTCGCTGGCAAACAGCTCCTCACGGTCGTGGTAGCCGGCAAAAACCGCGACATTGCCGCGCCCGTCACGAAAGTCGGTACCCCACGCGATGTTGATATCGCTGGCCGCAGCGTCGCCCTCCTCCGTGAGGCCGTAATTGCCCTCTATGCTGATTCCTTCGAAATCGTCACGGGTAATGAAGTTGACGACGCCCGCCAGCGCATCCGAACCATACACTGTCGATGCGCCGCCCGTGATGACTTCGATGCGGTCAATCAGCGCCCGTGGAATGTTGTTGAGATCGACGTCATTGCCCGTGCCCGACGGCGCGAAACGCCGCGCGTTCAGCATGACCAGGGTGC
Organism: Woeseiaceae bacterium; assembly: GCA_037386905.1. Lineage (GTDB taxonomy): Bacteria > Pseudomonadota > Gammaproteobacteria > Steroidobacterales > Woeseiaceae > UBA1847. Next base: position 39,603 of record JARRLQ010000005.1, on the reverse strand, counting down.
GGCCCGGGCCTACGCCGCGCAGGTCGACATGCGCTTTGCCGTCACCCGGATTATTCGACGCCCGCCCGAAATTCGGCGCCACCTGCGGCATGGTGTTCAGCAGCGCCTCCATGGTTGCCTGCGATGATGCTTCGAGCGATTCGCGATTGATCGACGTAATCGGGCTGGGTGAATTGAAATCACGCCGCTTGATACGCGACCCGGTAACGATAATTTCCTCGACCTGCCGATCGCCGACCTCTTCCTCGACTTCCTGTGCAGGCGCGACCCCTGTCGCGACAATCGTCGAAACAGCTGCGGCCAGTGCGGTGACCTTGAACGGAGTCATGTGCGGTGAACCCCCAAGTTCTTGTTATGCTGCATTATAGCGCAGGCAGTCTAAATACATTCGAGTGGCCAAAAAGTCGTTTATTTCACAGCTGAAAGAGCGGCGCGTGATCCGCGCGACTCTTATTTATGTTGCATTGCTCTGGGTTGCGTTGCAGGTTGCGAATGTTCTCGAGGAAGCAGGCTTTATAGGCGAGCAGTTCGTGCGCGCCGTCATCCTGCTTGGCGTCGGTGGCCTCGTGGTTACGATACTGTCCAGCTGGTTTCTCGAAACACCCTGGAAACAGAGGAAATGGATCTCGGTGGCCGGCGATCTCGCAATCATTGTCGCCGTGGTCATTGCCGCGGCATTGTTTGGGTGGCAGCAATGGTTCACCTCTTTTACGCGCCCCACGATCGCCATGTTGGCAATCACGGCGACTGACACGCGTGCAGACAGTGAAGACCTGGCAGCGCACCTGGCCTTGCGCCTGCGTAATGCGCTGGCGACCAGGGCGGAGCTTCGCGTTGTAGAGCTGTCGAGCTCACAGCACCCGCAGCTCGAGGGACGAACCATTGCCGACAAAGCGGATTTGCTCGGTGCGGATTTCCTCATCACGGGCACGGTCGCACAGGGCAGTTCCGAGGTGCGCCTGAACCTGCAACTCCATGCGGCAGACGGGAGCCTTTTGTTCGGCGAAACGTATGAGGATCGCCTGCTCGACCAGGCGCAGCTCCAGAACCGTGTGCTGAGCGACCTCTGGCGTGAGCTGCCGCTACCTGCCGACGAGTTCGCTGCCGTACGCAACGTCATTGCGGACTGCGAGTACCCGGACAGCCGCGATGCGTTGCTGGCCGTTGCTGCCGTTGATAATGGCAGGCAACCCGAGTTGCAGACATATGTCGAACAATTTGATGATGCGGGCATGCTGCATCTTGCAAGAACCAGGGTCCTGCTCGCCGGCGTCGCTGCGGCCGAGCCCACCCGCAAACCGGTACAGCTACAAATCGCGATGCAAAGCATTTCCACAGTAGAAGAGCTTTGTCCCGCGACAGCGGAGACGCGCCTGCTGCGGCTCATGAATACAATGGAGCCGGTGAGCGACGAATTGCTGCGGCAGCATCCCAACAGCGCCTTTCTGTATTTGCGAGCCAGTCAACAGAATAGTTATGCCGATCGGGCCAGTGCATTTCTCGGCGAAGCGCAACTGCTGGACCCGCTCGGCGACTGGTAGACTCTTGCACCAACGTTTTGTCGGCTCGCCGGTAATTACAACAACAAGGACCTGAAAAATGTCGAGAATCGGTGGGTTCATCAACGAACTACAACGCCGCAGTGTAATTCGCGCCGCTATCGTACACGTGCTGTTTTTCTGGGCGCTGGTTCAGGTTGCCGATGTTGTTCTGCCCTACATCGGCGTAGTTACAGAGCCTGTGCGGTGGGCCGTATTTGCCGGTGTAGGGCTTTTTCCCCTGACGATTATCGTCGCGTGGTTCTATGAGCACCCGTGGACTCACCTGACCCGCGGTCGTGTCGCTACTGACATCATCCTGATCGCCCTGATCGCCATTGGCGCCAGCACGTGGGTGCTGCGCAACCTGCCGCAGGTTGTGCATACGAAGACCAGCATTGTCGTCATGCCCTTTTCGCACTCCGGCAGTGACACCGAGGAAAGCCTGTCGCGTGCATTGGCGTCCGAGATCAACAGCCTGCTCATGAAGTCAAAGTCCATTGATGTCATCGGTTTCGAAAGCGCCACCTCGAGTGTACTGGCAGGGCTGGGCAGCCAGGCCATTGCTGATCGCCTCGATGTTCAGCACGTATTGGCAGGAACGATTTCCGCAAGAGATAACCGGCTGCAGATTGAAGTAAAGCTCGTCGATCGCGCTGGTGCCGCGCTATGGGATTCGGTCATCGAGGACAAGCTCGAAAACCTGTTCTCGATTCAGGAAGACATTGCTGTCTCAATCGAACAACTACTTGGTGCCGGCGACGACACGGTACCCGTTGCAGAGGTAGCTGCCAAGCGCTGCTGGATGCCGATCGACCCTGATGCAATCGAGAAATACTACACGGCGCGTTACTACATCGACCTTCGCACAGAGACGCCAGAGGCACAGGAGCAGATGCGTGCGGCGATCAATTATTACAGGGAACTGATCCAGGAATACCCTGACTTTGCAGAGGCCCATTCCGGGCTGGCCTGGGCACAGCTTTACCAGTCCAATTACGATCCTGAAAACGCCGTGCCGGATCCGATGCAAAATGGTATCGCGCTGGCCGAAGCAGCGGTGCAGCTCTGCCCGACGCTGACCGAGGCTATTCATTTCCTGCCTAATCAGTGGGATCACCCGAACCCCTGGATCAACTCCTACCAGCAGCTGACAGCGTTCATCGAAATGGAGCCTCACCGCAGCGAGAACTACCAGAAATTGACGCGCCATTATCGCGATGTCGGCCTCAACGAGCGGTCCCTCGCCACCGCTGAACGCGACTATGCGCTCAACCCGCTCGGGCCGCGCACGGTCAAGGAGCTCGCATCGGCGCTGATGAAAATGCGGCGCTGGGACGAGGCTATCGCGATGTTCGATCTTGCCACCGAACTCGGCAGTACCGGGCCGAACTGGGCACGGATATCAGCACCGTGGCACGCCTGTGAAGATAGCGCCTGCCTGCTTGAGCGGCTTCCAGCCGACATGGCACAACTCAGGCCCAGGTTCGAGCAAATTTACATCACGCCAGCCAGCGATGAGGAAGCGCGAGCGGCCATCGACTCGGCCATGGCGCTCGTCACGGAAATCGACCTCGTCAACTGGTTCAATGGCTCATCTTGCAATTTCGAATACCTGACGCCGCTATTTTTCGAGTTATTCGACTACTTTCTCGATAATACACAAAGGGTCTACTGGCATTGGCCCAATGCTTTCAACCCCGAGTGTGGCAATGTGTGGGCCGACCCGAAATTCACGGATTACGTCGATGAGCTGGGGCTGGATGAATACTGGCGCGAGATTGACGCATGGCCGCAAGCCTGCCGGCCGGACGGCGACTCGTTTACCTGTGGGCCTCCCTGAAGGCCGCTTCTTCGAGTTTTTGCGTCTTCGACAGCACGGTGATGTGGCGGCGCCGATTGACCTTTCTGCGCTGGTAGGAGACCTGCCAGGAGCGGCCGACACATAAGGCGCCCAGCACCATGTGCGCCCAGAACCACTCGTAGTCTGGCCCCGCGATGAGCCCAAGGAATACGAACGCGATTCCGACGATCAGCCAGAACCTGGGAATGCGGTAATAAACACCATCTGAAACCACCATCGCGAATGTCCCACGGTAGTCCTATACGCGATTGATTATGCCGCCATATCTGGTCATTTTGGCGTGCATGGCGCACAAACTGGAACAGTGCCTCGTCCTCGTGTTGTTCGTAATACTGGCGTTCCCCGGCCATTCTGTCAGCGAGCTTTTGCACGATGCCGCCAATCGTGACCGACTCTTCTGCGCGCTCGATGACATTCGGAATGAACTGCCAGGCAACGACGACTGCAACTGTTACAAATATAGTGATGCTTGCGTAGTCGCTTTTCTGTTACGTTAGGTTTGCGGATTCATCGGATTTCGCAGGCGCGGTACGACAAGGCCGTGCTCACCGAACTCGTACCGCCAGCCGAGATAAACGGCAAAGGGAAAGCCAGTCGCAGCAACGTAAAGGAGAACGGTCATCGTCCAGGGCGGCAGCCCGGCAGGCTCGGCGACAACATCAGCAACCTGCAGCACCAGCCACGCACCGACGAGATAAAGTGCAGCGCCGCGGAATACCCGGCGCCGGCGCAACTCATTGACCATGTTCCTTAACATAGACGGCATTCCATATTTGGGTGGACAACATATAATCCACTGGCCAGTTGGTAATAATTATAGGCGCAGATAACAACAATAATGAGAGCGATTGATCGTACTGTCTTTTCTGTCGCCTTTGCGGCCCTCGCAGGGTTGTGCATCGGCGGCAACGTGTTGGCACAGGAATATCCCGGCGAATCGGGAATCCCGGGGGACCCGAAGCCTGACATCAACATTGTCGGGCCCACCAGGAATCCCGTGGATATCCGTGACGAGGGGCTGAAACAGCAAAACGAACCCGCCTGCGTGATGCGCGTTGGAGACAGTGACTGCATTCAGTGCTTCTTCAACGATTACCGTACCGTTGACCTGGTCGGTCATGAGGATGCGTGGATTGCCAGCGCCGAGTCTTGTGACGGCGGCGACAACTGGACGAGCCGCGTGACGCCAAATCACCCGAACCACCTGGCGCCGATCGGTTTCAACTTTGCCGCGGATGCCCGTGCAATTGCGATCCCTGGAATGACGATCCACGGTTTCATCGTTGGCAACCGGGGTTCCGACCAGGGTGCTGTCGCACTGCAGCACTGGCTGCACATCAACAAGGAAGACTTCGACTTCAATGAGCCGACGCTCAACGCGACAATTGTCGAGTCCGGCACCGAGGGCAAGTTCCTCGATAAGGGCGAGCTGCTCGCAGTTATGGACGACGCGGGCAGGCAGCATGAGGTAACGCTGTCGTTCGCGATGGAAAATCCGCAACTCGGTGAAGACGGTGTCATCACGCGCTCGTTTCCATCAGGAACGCTGTATGCCGCGTACGCCGAATTCACGGGAAGCAATACCGTCAAGCTGCGCGTAAAACGTTCGTATGACTGGGGCCAGACCTGGCAGAACAAGTCGACGAAGCTGACCGAGAGCCTGACCGAGGTGTCGGGCATTACGATGACGCACCTGCCGGGCATGGTTATGGCGATGTGGCGGCAGGTCAACGACGTCAATGATAACGACGCCATGTACTATGCGATCACGACAAATGGCGGCAATTCGTGGTCCAAGCCGATACTGCTCAGAGACATCTGCCGCTTCGATCAGCCGAGTGCGACCTTGCTCTCGCCCCCGCAGGTCACGTTTCGCACCAATGATTTTCCGTGGATTGCCTCGGACGGCAAGAATATCTATGCCTTTTATTCGGAACGGCAGGACAATTGCGTCCTCGGCCGACCCGAAGTGGTGATGCAATACACGTCAGACGGTGTGGAGTGGAGCGACCCTGTCCCGATCGTCGATATAGTCGACGAGCCCGGCGCGGCCGACGGCGCGCGCTTCATGCCAGCTGCGTTTGGTGCGCGCGGCAAAGTACAGGTTGCCTGGTACGACACCCGCCGGGAAAATGTCAACATCACGCCGGAGCAGCCCTTCGTCGCCGATTACATCCCGGACCCCGGCACGCGGATCAACCGCAAGGTCGATGTCTACACCGCCCGCATAATGTCAGATGTCAATGGCGACAACGTGACGATCTCGCCGTCGACGCGCGTCAACCGCTTCGATACAGTCGGTTTTGCCAATGGCGGTCCGAAGTTCGAAGTGCAGGCGTCGTTCGCGAACCCGATGATGTTCAAAGACGGCTTCCTGTCGTTTATTGGCGATTACATCGCTTTCGCCGCGCAGGAATTTCGAGTCACTGACGCAGGCATCACCGAGTCCAACTTCTCGCCCGTGCCCGGCGAGTCGAACCTGACCGAGTTCTTCGTCGCCTACAGTGACAACCGCGATGTCGTGGGCGACGTACTGTTTGGTGACACACAACCGGATAGCCCATACACACCGCCGGACAATGTCGGGCCAACGACGATTGGCGCCGAGTCGACCACAAACGAGGAAAGCGAAATACTGGTCGCAAGGAACGAGTCGTCGTCAGCGGCAACCGACGGCACGGAACGCGGCAGCACTGAAGGTCTCGAGGACGTCTTCACAAACCCTTCGACGGCATGCGTCCAGGGCGCGGACCGTACGCGCGACTCCAACATTTACGGCTCCGTAATTCGCGACCAGTTGCGGCTGTCGAGCCCGGTCGACTCGCGGCCACTATCCGGCATTCTGAGGGCGATACCACTCGTCGCACGTAACTCCCTCGATACGACCACGAATTACCGCCTGTTGATCGCTAACCAGCCGCCGGATTTCTTCCTGCCGATTCCACTTGGCCGTGCGTCATTCCGGCAAAAGCCCGATCGCGCGCCGTTTCCGCCGTACTGTGACCCCGATGATCCCGCGTGCGACACCAACCCTGTCGTGATCGAGGACATATCAATACCGGCAAATTCGGCCGTTGCAAGAACCGTCTTTCTCGTCTCAACAGACCTCTCGGCAACCGTAGACGTCGGTATTTTCGACGGGGACTGCGCCCTAACCGCTGACATGGAAGATCGCGACTTCGCGACCGATTGCGCTGTGCTTGGTGTCATCAGCCTTGGTGGCGGTGGATCGGCCGGTGAACTGCAGCAGCCTGACTATCTCAGCACCGCCTGCGGTAATACCCAGGATTGCGATCCAATCGTGACCGAGCTGCACAACCCGTTGCTCGAGAACTCCCTGCTCGAGGCACCGCTGCTCGAGAATCCGCTGCTCGAGAATCCACTGCTCGAAAACCCGTTGCTCGAAAATCCATTGCTCGAGAACCCGCTGCTCGAGAATCCGTTGCTCGAGAACTTCGGTTTCGAGGCGCCGCTGCTCGAGAATCCGCTGCTGGAAAATCCGCTGCTGGAGAACATCGTTGTAGAAAATCCGTTACTTGAAAACCCGTTGCTCGAGAATCCGTTGCTGGAGAATCCGCTGCTGGAAAACTCGGCAATTGCGGCATCGAGCAGCACAACTGCCGATCAACCACCTTCGGTTACATGGGTCGACTCGACGGCCATAGTAAGAAACGATGGCAACGTTACGACCGCTTACAACTTCGACATCACCGCTGTGAACTTTGAAAGCACTGCTGGTGGCGACCCGGTCTCCCAAGTCATCCTGTGGAAACAGTATGCATACGGCACATCGCGAGATTGCGTGTATCAACCCGTTGCAGCCCAGCAGGTGGTGGCGACGATAAATCAGCCTGACAACGAACTGGAGATCGCAAATATAGCCGATCCGTTTGCAGGCGAAGCATCGATGATACTCGCACCCGGTGAGCGCGGTTACGTAACCTATCGATTCTTTGGCACGCCCGCGGAGCTCCAGAACGCGCGTATTGCGCAGTTCACCGCGTCATCACAGGCCGCGAATTGCGACGAGTTCGACGATGAGTTCGGCCCGCCTCCCAACAGCAACGATCCCTTCTATTCCTGCCAGGACCAGATCTTTATCGATCAGGAACTGATCCTCGAGCAGGCCGACACGACAGCACCAATCTTCGACAACCTGGTGGAAAACCAGGTGCTTCCTGTGCCAGCAACGCCGGCCAATGCGCCAGGCGGCGCCTGTGTCGACCCGGTCGCGACAGGGCTCGTTACCGCCAGTGACGATTCGTCGGCGACGGTAACGATCGAGTGCGTCAATGGCGAGGGCGATGCGATCTGTACGGCAGTCAGCGAGACCGGCCTTTCGGTGCCGGCCAGCACGATACTCGTCGGCGACCCGCCTGCGGAGCAGGGTCCGTCCCTGATGACTTGTACGGCGACGGATGACTTTGGCAACACGGCGTCGATTAACCTGTTCCTTGACGTCGACGATGATGATGATCCGTTCTTCTCCAGTGTCATAACCGAGAAGAGCGTCACGGTCGCGGCCGATGCCAGTACCGCTTCAGTGAACCTCGAGGGCGGCTTTGCCGGTGAAGACCAGTTCGGCGTAGATCCCGACCCCGTGATTGCATGTTCGACCGATAACGGGCTTACGTCGTCCGACCAGATTCCGATCGGTAACTACACGACAAGCTGCACGATTACCGACGCATCGGGTAATTCACCGGCGCCCGCACTTTATTCGCTGACGGTCGAGGACGGTACGGCACCGGTCTTTACCGTAGTGCCGGACACGATCACCGCGCCGATCGACATCACGACCGGAACCGCCACGGTTTCATTCGTTGTCGAGGCAACCGATAATTCAGGTATTGCGCCGACGATCGTCTGTGACCCTGCATCGGGATCGCAGTTTAGCGCTGGCACGACTACCGTTGAGTGCACAGCCACAGATAATTCCGGCAATTCCGCAACGGCGCATTTTGACGTCGAGGTCGGCTACTCGAATGGTCTCGGCATCTTCGTCAACAAGCGAGTCATCAAGGCAGGCAGCACAAATCAGCTCACCTGGGTTTGGCAGGACGAAACGAACAACAACGTCGATACGTCGGCAGACCCCCAGATCCTGCGCCTCTTCAAGTGTTCGCAGCCGGAAGCGATGATTGCCATGAAGGTCGGCACCCCCGGACAAAGTGGCTTCTTCTTCCGCAACGACTTCACCTGGGAATATAACTGGCAAAGCGACAACCCGGATACCGGGGAGCCGCTGCCGAAAGGCAGTTACTGCATCAGCGTGGAGAGCCAGATGACCGGGGATATGTTGTTCTCGCCCAGCGTACAGATCAAGTAGGCGTTATCATCGGGCGATTCGCTCGCGCGCGTCGAGCGCGAGCAAATCCTCACCCGCTCGCCTTTCCAGGAACTCTGTGTAGCTTTCCATAGCTGCCTCGCTCATGCCGAGCGCCTCCTGCGCCCGACCTTGCCAGTACGGCAGCGTGGCAACGTAACGCCAGGTCGGCAGGTCATCCTGGAACAACGCAGACGCTTCCCCGCGGCGCTGGGCAGCAATCTCGAACTCATCCAGCGCCTCAACGTATGACCCGACATTGAGATATGCCTGGCCGAGATAGAAACGAACCAGCCAGAAGTCCGCAAGGTCCTGCGCCGCACGTAACCTGTCGAGTGCCGCTATGCTGTTCCCACTAAGCTCCTCCACGAGACCGCCGATCATCTCTCCATAGGCGCGCCGCTGCGGCTGCACCGCAGCAAGCAGCTCATCGCTTATTTGAATTGCCCGCTCCAGTCTGCCGTGCTCGAGGTACAACAGTGCCGCAGCTACCTGACGGCCGAGCCCCGCATTGCTGTCAATTGCATTCTCAATTGCAGTGATAGATGCATCAACATCGCCGGCACCGGCTTGGGCTTCGGCCAGCGCAATATACTTGGTGGCAACGCTTCTGTTGTCGCCTGACTCGATGTCGATATCTACGCCGGTCTCAAGCAAGTCAACAGCCTGCCGGTACTGACCTTCGAAAAGGGCTATATCCGCAAGACCGAGGTTGGCGAGCGATGCACCCCGCTCTCCGGTACCGGCCATACTCTTGTAGCTGTCACGAGCAGCGTCGAGACGTCCACGCGACAGTTGTGCTATCGCGATCGGAAGCCACGGGTAATAACGGCTTTCGTCCGCGGCAACGACAGCTCGCGCCGTTTTCTCCGCCAGGTCAAACTCGCCAGCGTACATTGCGAACAACGCATAGTTTTGCTGGTAAAACAAATTGTTCGGATAAATCTTGAGCACCGCACGCGCTTCATCCATGGCGCCTGCGAAATCAAGCGTGGAGAAGTAGGCTACTGCGAGATTATTATGGCCGGCACCATCGGCAGGGTATTTCGCCACCAGGTCCTCGTAAGACTCAATCGCCTTTTCGTAGTTCTGACTCACGGCCATGTAGTACAGACCGAGCGTGCGGTACCGTTCGCGGTCGGTCATCGTGTCCATATAGGTCAGCGCTTTCTGCCAGAGTTCTTCGGCCTCCGCGTCTCGACCAACGTTGAACATTGCGAGCGCCCAGCCCGAATAGGCGCGGCCGAATTCGGGGTCGTATTCAATTGCCTGACGATAGTATTTGGCGGCCTCTTCGTAGTCGCCGGTATAAGCAATGTTCTGCGCCTCTGTGTAAGCCTTTGCGGCCTCCAGCGACCCGGCAGTGAAGCTCTCCCTGCCACGTAGCGTTTCTTCCTTCGGTGATGTATCGCCAAGTTCTTCGCGGATTGCGCCCGCAATTTCCGAGACGGTTCCAAGGACGGCGACTTTGTCCGCCGCGGTCCTGTTCACCTTCATAACCCGTTCGCCGCTTGCAGGTTCGACGACATTGATATTGAACTCGTAGCGTCCGCCGCTTTCGCTGACAGTGCCGCTCAGAACAAGCTGGACTCCCTCGCGTACAGCGATCAGCCGCCCGGCATTCTCATTAAGGCTGTCGCCGAATCGTCCGCTCAGCAGTTTGACACTTGAACGGGCCCGATTGCGATCAAACGCCGTGATAAACGGCGCGCTTTCCACGCCTATGCTGATTGTTTGTTCGATCGTGCCATCGAAAAGCGGATCACCGGTCTGGTTATCAAAATCAGTAATCAGAACTGAAGTGGGCTCGATTTCTTCGGCGACACCGGAACCTTTGCTTGAAATGTTGAGGTACACCGAGAAGATAAGTGCAACCGAGAGTACGCCGATGACAACAAAGTCCATTTTCCGGCCACCAAAAGGCGCAACGATCGTATCGGTGGCATCCCCCTGGACTTCGATGCCCTTGTCGGTGATGTCGAAGACCCACGCCAGTACGACGGCCACCGGTAGCCCGATAATCGCGACGATAATGATCGCCCGCATGACCCAATCCGGGGCCTCGAACGCCGGTAGCAGGACGCTCGCGCCTTCGATAACTATCCAGGCGATACCGACGTAGAGGCCCGCAGTGCGGAACACCTCGCGACGTCGAAGTTCTTTAAAAAGGTTGGGCATCAGTCAGGTAAGTCCTTCTAGCGGCCCGCTGCTGCGGGCCCGCCAAAAGTCTAGCATGGCACAAGCGACTTAAATGCTATCAATGATGCCGTTCAGAGACTCGCTCGGACGCATTGCTTTAGACGCCATCGCATCGTCCGGGTTGTAATAGCCACCGACGTCAACCGGCTGGCCCTGTGCTGCGTTGAGTTCGTCGAGAATCGCGCTTTCATACTCCGCCAGAGCAGTTGCCACCGGCGCGAACTTCTGCGCGAGTTCGGCGTCGTCTTCCTGTGCGGCCACCGCCTGTGCCCAGTACATGGCAAGGTAGAAGCTGCTGCCGCGGTTGTCGATCTCGTTGACCTTGCGAGAGGGCGACCGGTTTTCGGAAAGGTAGCGGCTGTTGGCCTCATTCAGCGCATCTGCGACAACACGCGCCTTTTGGTTTCCGGTCTTGTCCGCCAGGTCTTCAATAGACACGGCGAGCGCGAGGTACTCGCCCAGCGAATCCCAGCGCAGATGCCCTTCCGCGACGAACTGCTGCACGTGCTTCGGCGCAGAGCCGCCCGCGCCGGTTTCGTACAACCCTCCACCGGCGAGCAGCGGCACGATGGACAGCATTTTCGCGGAAGTACCCAGCTCGAGAATCGGGAACAAATCCGTCAGGTAGTCACGCAGCACGTTACCGGTCACCGATATCGTGTCCTGGCCATTGCGAACCCGTTCGAGGGTAGCTTTCATCGCTTCGACAGGCGACAGGATGCGAATGTCGAGGCCTGTCGTATCGTGGTCCTCGAGGTACTTTTTGGTCAGGTCGATAAGGTTGCTGTCATGCGCACGGTTGGCATCCAGCCAGAAGATCGCCGGCGAACCGGTCTGCCGCGCCCGGGTAACGGCAAGCTTGACCCAGTCACGAATGGGCAGGTCCCTGGTCTGGCACATGCGCCAGATGTCGCCCTGGTTAACCGGGTGTTCCATCAGCACGTCACCGGATTCACTGGTGACGCGCACAGTACCGTCGGCAGGAATCTCGAACGTCTTGTCGTGCGACCCGTACTCTTCCGCTTTCTGCGCCATCAGGCCGACGTTGCAGACATTACCCATTGTCCGCACGTCGAAGGCGCCGTTAGCCTTGCAGTCGGTAATGACCTCCTGGTACATGCCGGCATAGCAACGATCCGGAATCGTGTAGACCGTGTCGTGCAACTTGCCATCCGGACCCCAGCTTTTGCCCGACGTGCGAATCGCGGCGGGCATCGACGCATCGACGATCACATTACTCGGTACGTGCAGGTTGGTTATGCCCTTGTCCGAGTCGACCATGGCCATCGCGGGCCGCTTCTCGTACATCGCCTCGATGTCAGCACGGATCTCATCCTGCCGTTCTTCTGGCAACTCCGCGATCTTTGTGTAGACGTCTCCGATGCCGTTGTTTGCGTCGACGCCGATCTCGTCGAACAGTTCACCGTATTTGTCGAACACGTCGTCGTAATAGGCGCGTACCGCATGACCAAAAATGATCGGATCGGAGACCTTCATCATCGTTGCCTTGACATGCAGTGACCACAGCACACCCTCTGACTTCGCGGCACCGATTTCCTTTTCAAAGAAAGCGCGCAGCCTGGCGCAATCCATGCGACTGGCATCGATGACTTCGTCCTTTTGAACCGGCACTGCGTCGCGCAGCGGCGTCGTGCCGTCGGCAGTTTCGAGCTCGATCCTGACGCTGCCTTCTTCGGCAACGATTACCGACTGCTCGCTTGAATAGAAATCCCCATCGTCCATGTGTGCGACGCGTGACCTGGAGTTACTGCTCCACTCACCCATCGAATGCGGATTGACCTTTGCATAAGCCTTAACAGCTGCCGCGACGCGGCGATCGGAATTGCCCTCGCGGAGCACCGGGTTGACGGCGCTGCCGAGCACCTTCGCGTATCGCGCACTGATCTCACGTTCGGCGTCATCTCCCGGCTCTTCCGGATAGTCCGGCACGGCAAAACCCTGCGACTGCAACTCAGCGATTGCCGCCGTCAGCTGCGGAATTGAGGCACTGATGTTGGGGAGCTTGATGATGTTTGCGTCGGGCGTTTTGGCAAGCTCGCCAAGCTCGGCCAGGGCGTCGCCAATACGCTGCTCGTCGGTCAGGCTCTCGGGGAAGTTCGCGAGGATGCGCCCCGCCAGCGAGATATCTCGGGTCTCGACATCGATGCCTGCAGCATCGGTGAACGCCTTTACGATCGGCAGCAGCGAGTACGTCGCCAAGGCGGGTGCTTCGTCGGTTTTCGTATAGATAATTTTCGCAGAACTCATGCTTTTTCACTTGTTGTTGGGCGGCCGGCCATCCGGAGCGGGCGCCATTATATAGAAGCGCGCCAGCCGATGTGGCGCTATTATCAACGGCCGCAACGTCCGGAGGCGCCAGAAAAATGAATGCAGCTGCCGCGGAGAAGTCTTCCGAGCGGCCCAAAAGCAAATCACTGCGGCCATTGCGGGCGCTGGCTCCCTATATACGTCCGTATCTCGGCACGTTGTATCTCGCAATGGCGGCGCTCATTCTGGCATCCGCCGCGCAACTGACGATACCGGTCGCCATTCGCTACCTGATTGACGCCGGGTTGCTGGCCGACAGCGCCGAGAGCATCGACCGCTATTTCCTTGCCTTGTTCGTGGTCGCAATAGTCTTCGCACTATTTTCGGCCTTCCGATTCTACCTCGTCACCTGGCTTGGCGAACGCGTCGTTGCGGATATCCGCGACGCTGTCTACAGGCATGTCGTGCGCCTGGATCCCACGTTTTTCGAGGTCACCAAGACCGGCGAGATCCTGTCGCGACTGACGACGGACACGACGCTTATCCAGTCAATCTCGGGCGCCGGCCTTTCGATCACGCTGCGAGCGGCGCTCAACATGACTGGCGCTGTCATCATGCTGATCGTGACGAGTCCGCGACTTGCGGGCATGATCCTGTTGCTGCTGCCACTGATTATCGTGCCCATCATCCTGATCGGCCGCCGGGTGCGCACACTGTCCCGCGCCAGCCAGGACCGCATCGCCGACACCAGCGGCCTGGCCGGAGAAACCCTGAACGCGATATCGACAGTGCAGGCGTTCACGATGGAGCGGCTACAGAGCAGCCGCTACGGCGAAGCGGTGATGATTGCGTTCGAGACCGCGGTGAAGCGAATTCGTATTCGCGCACTGCTCACGGCGATCGCCATCCTCTTCATTTTCGGCGCAATTACATTCGTTCTCTGGCTAGGCACGCGCTCGGTCATGACCGGCGACATGACCGGCGGTCAGCTCGGCCAGTTCCTGCTGTATGCGATCTTCGCAGCCGCAGCCGCAGCAGGTCTGAGCGAGATGTGGGGCGAGGTGCAACGCGCCGCAGGTGCGATGGAACGACTTGTCGAATTGTTGAGCGCCGAACCTGCGATCATTGCGCCGCCCCACCCGGAACCATTGCCCAAGAAGAGCCGCGGCCTCATCAGCCTGGAAGGAGTGACATTCAGTTATCCATCACGACCCGACACGCGTGCCATCGATGACTTTACGCTCGAACTCGGGAGCGGTGAAAATCTCGCAATCGTTGGCCCGTCGGGCGCCGGCAAGAGCACGCTGTTTCAGCTGTTGCTCAGGTTCTACGATCCGCAGGTGGGCACGATACGCGTCGATGGCGTCGATGTCCGCGATGCGGCGCCCGAGGATATTCGCGCACGCATCGGCCTTGTACCGCAGGAAACGATTATTTTCGGCACATCGGCGCGCGAAAATATCGGCTACGGCAGGCCCGGCGCCAGCGACGACGAAATAGAAGCCGCGGCCAAGGCGGCGGCAGCCGACGTTTTCATACGACAACTTCCCGAGGGCTACGAGACCTTTCTTGGCGAACGCGGCACACGCTTGTCAGGTGGGCAGAAACAGCGCATCGCAATTGCGCGCGCGATTCTTAAGGACCCGCCGATACTGCTCCTTGATGAGGCCACCAGTTCACTCGACGCTGAAAGCGAGCGCGTCGTACAGGAGGCGCTGGAACACCTGATGGAAGATCGAACGACGATCATCATTGCGCACCGCCTTGCTACCGTGCTCAAAGCAGACCGCATCGTTGTCATGGACCACGGCCGAATCGTCGATATCGGCAAACACGAGGAACTCGTCAAGCGCGATTCACTGTATGCGCGTCTTGCCGAATTGCAATTTGGCGTATAGTAGTGCGGCTGGACAAGAAAATATAACGCACTCACCTCAAGGGAGATAACTATGACAACAAGGACACGCTGGCAGTTGCCAGGACTGGCCACTGTTGCGGCATTCATTGTTGCGATTCCTTTCGCAACCCTGGCCGATGAAAAAGAAGACGCGATCGCGGATGCGCTGAGCGCCGCGTGGCCGGGCATGGCCGAGAATGCGACTGTCGTCGATTGGGAGGGCAATGTACTGAAGGAAGGCTCGAACGGTTACACCTGCTTCCCGACTCCGCCAACCCTCCAGGGCATCGCGCCGATGTGCATGGACGCCGAGTGGATGGAATGGGCAGATGCATGGTCAAACAAGAAGGACTATGAGGCGGATACGCTTGGGATTTCCTACATGCTCGCCGGCGATGGCGGCGCCAGCAATATCGATCCTTACGCCGAAGGCCCCACTGACGACAACGAGTGGATCAGGGAGGGCGCACACCTGATGATTGTTGCGCCGCCCGAGTTACTCGATGCATTTCCTACCGACCCGGACAATGGCGGCCCGTACGTGATGTGGAAAGGTACGCCGTATGCTCACCTGATGGTGCCCGTCGGAAGCCGCGACGAGTAAACGTCCTTGTAACCAATAGCCGCGACGGGACCTATAACCTGTAATGGGGGACAGGTCTCGATTCGCGCAATTGGCGGCGCTCGCGGAGATTCTCTTCGTGCTGGCGCTGGGTAATATCGCCGGCGTTGCCATATACGAAGCCGTCGTCAGCAAATGGTCGGCCGACGGCGGCATTTCTGAATCGCTCTACGCAGGGCTGCGGATAACGCTGCGCATTGGCCTGATCGCAGCCTTCGGCCTGGTATTACTGTGGTTCAGGCGTGGCGTTACACCGCGCGATACGGGCCTCACCCGGGCAGGCAAACCGCTCGGGTACCTCGTTCGCGTCGGCATTCTGCTGGGCGCTTCTTCGTCCTTCCTGGTCGGCATCATCTTTGCTGTACATGCCCTCGTGCCCCTCGGCGAGGGGCTGCCCGCCTGGGACGAGGTGCGCACGGTTACAAGAAACACAGCCTTTTATGTCGAAATGCTGGCGACGAGCATCGTCGTGCCGCCGCTGGTCGAGGAAATCATGGCTCGCGGATACATGCGTGTGCGCCTCGTTGAAAGTTATGGTCGCATCGGTGGTGTGGTTCTGACGGGCCTCGTATTCGCCCTCGCCCACGGCAAGTTCATCTCGACCGACCCGCTGCTGGCGGTTTTTCTTGTCGTACTGATCGTCAGTTCGGTTTCCTGGGCCTGGATTGCGCAGCTGACCGGCTCACTGATTCCACCGATGATCGCGCATGCGATTACCAACGGGTTCGCGACACTGGTCCTGTTCGACGTGTGGCCGTCGTTTGCCGCCGTCCTCGCCCTCGTGCTGTGGCAGCGGCGTCCGATTTTCGATGCCGTGCGGCAGTTCTTCGCCGACTGGCGAGAGGAAGAGGCAGGTTCCGGACTGTGGTTTGGTGTGATCGTGCTCATCATCGCGCTGGCCGCGCTGATGATCGGAATGTCCACATTCGGGCGCATGGCGGCGCTTATGGCATTAGGGACGGTTGCACTGGTAATTACATTGGCGAACCTGATCGTCGAGAAACGCCCCTGAGCTAGAATGATCGTTTTGAGCGGGTCAGCCTTATGAAGAACCTTGCACCAGGCATATTGCGGCAACGACTGCTAATCGAGGGCTCTTTCTCGGTAGACGTCGATGAGGCCACGGTCGCAAACTATCTGACCGGGGTTGCCGGTCACCTCTCCCTGCGGACCTATGGGGAGGCAAGCGTTCATGCTACAGGCGGCGCCGGCAAAGCCGAAAACGAAGGGTACGACGCGTTTATACCACTCATCGACTCGGGCATTTCACTATATGTCTGGTCGCAACAAAAATTCTTCGCCGCGTTACTGTTCACATGCAAGGAGTTCGATGAGAAGGATGCGGTCTCGTATACACGGGACTTCTTTGCGGCAACGGAAGTTGCTCACATGGGCTTCTGACTGCCGGGCAGGGCGAGGTCTTCTGCCCCGCCCTCAAAATGCCCTCATCAGGCAGCCGGGCGAATAACTCCCACGAAGTCCTTGGCCCTGAGCTTGGCCACGGCCGCGGCCAGTCTCGCAACCGGTACGCGCGGACCGGAGCACGATACGTAGTTCAGGCCGACATGATGGCAGAAACGAATCGTTTCCGGGTGCCCGCCCTGCTCGCCACAAATTCCGATTTTCAGGTTTTCGCGAACATCTCGTCCGTTCTTGACCGTCATCTCGATCAGCTGCCCGACGCCCTGGATGTCGAGCACTTCGAACGGGTTGTCCTGCAGTATTCCCGATTCGTTGTACATCGGCAGGAACTTGTTTTCAGCATCTTCGCGCGAGAACGAGAACACGGCCTGCGTCAGGTCGTTGGTGCCGAATGAGAAAAACTCGGCACTGGTTGCGAGCTGGCGCGCCCGCGTGCAGGCACGAACGGTCTCGATCATCGTGCCAAACTTGAACTTGAGTTCGACCCCCTCGCTTTCCTCGATCTTCGCTTTCAGTTCATCGACCGTACGCTTCACCTGGCCGAGTTCCTGGGAGGTGATGACCTGAGGCACCATGAGCTCCGGCTGCGCATCAATGCCCTCCCTGGCGCAGTGCGCGGCCGCCTCGAGAACAGCCCTGACCTGCATTTTGTAGATCTCGGGATACGTAATGCCGAGCCGCACGCCGCGATGGCCAAGCATCGGGTTGGTCTCCTGCAGTTCACGTACCTTGTTGCGCATGCGCTCCTTTTTCGCCAGCGCATCCATGACGTGCTCTTCACTGAGCTCCGTGAATGCCTCAGGTAGCGGAGGTACATTCTCGATCGAAGCCAGCGCCGTCTGTCGACCTCTGACAACGTCGAGGTACACGCGCAGCATGCGAATTTCATCGGTCAGCTGGTGCTCGGTCGGCAGGAACTCGTGCATCGGCGGATCGAGCAGCCGCACAGTGACCGGGTGTGGCGCCATGACCGTAAACAGCTCAATGAAGTCATTTCGCTGGATCGGCAGCAACTTGTCCAGCGCCTTTTGCCGGTCCTCACGATTCTTGGCGAGGATCATGTCGATGACGATCGGCAGGCGTTCCGTGGCATTGAACATGCGCTCGGTGCGGCACAAGCCGATACCCATCGCGCCATATTCGCGCGCTTTCCTTGCCGCCTCCGGCGTATCGGCATTGGCCATGACCTTGAGTTCAGCTTCGTCGTCGGCCCATGCCAACAGCGTGCGCAGGTCGTCGGAGAATTGCGCATCCAGCGTCGGGATCGCGCCAAGGTAGACGTCGCCCGTGCCGCCGTCGAGAGTGATCACGTCACCCTCGTGGATGATCTTTTCGCCGATCCTGGCAAGGCGCTGGCTGACATCGACATCGATGCCTTCGGCGCCGGCAACGCAGGGCTTGCCCATGCCGCGGGCAACGACTGCCGCGTGTGACGTTTTGCCACCACGGCTCGTCAGGATGCCCTGCGCCGCAAAGAAGCCATGAATGTCTTCTGGCCGCGTCTCCTCGCGGACGAGGATGACTTCTTCGCCTGCGCGGCCGAGCTTCTCGGCGAGATCAGCATCGAACACGCACTTGCCAGATGCGGCACCCGGTGATGCCGGCAGGCCCGTTGCGACAGGTTCCCCGGTAGCGTCCGGGTCGAGGCTCGGGTGCAACAGCTGTTCGAGTAGTTCGGGATTGACGCGCACAAGCGCCTGTTCCTTGTCGATCAGGCCTTCCTCGAACATATCGACCGATGTTTTCACGGTTGCCGACGCATTCATCTTGCCGTTGCGCGTCTGCAGGCAATATAACGTGCCTTTCTCGATCGTGAACTCGTAATCCTGCACTTCGAGGTAGTGCGACTCGAGCTTGTTGCGAAGCTCGACGAGCTGCCTGAACTGGTCAGGCATTTCCTGTTCCATGTCGACAAGCGGTTTCGGCGTGCGGATGCCGGCGACGACATCTTCGCCCTGCGCGTTGACCAGGTACTCGCCGAACATCTCGTTCTCACCGGTCCCCGGGTTCCGTGTGAAACCAACACCGGTTGCGCAGTCATCGCCCATGTTGCCGAATACCATCGTGCACACGTTGACTGCCGTACCGTTTGCCATGTCTGGAGTAATGTGGAATTCGCGCCGGTAATCGACTGCGCGTTTGCCCATCCACGAGCGGAACACCGCTTCAACTGCAAGCTGCAGTTGCGTGATGACGTCCTGCGGGAAATCGTTACCTGTCTCACGACGTACCACGGCGAGGAATTTTTCGCTGATCTCCCTGAGGTGCTCGGCGCTGAGGCCGACATCTGCCTTCACACCTTCGCGATTTTTGACGGCATCGAATATCTCGTCGAACGGCTCGTCGTCGATACCGAGGGCGACCTTGCCGAACAACTGGATGAAGCGCCTATAGGCGTCGTATGCGAAGCGCTCGTCACCGGTCTGCCTGATCAGGCCAGCCAGGGTCTCGTCGTTCAGCCCCAGGTTCAGGATCGTATCCATCATGCCAGGCATCGACAGCGCCGAGCCGGAGCGAACGGAAACGAGCAACGGATCGGTCCCCTGGCCAAATGTTCTGCCGGTGGCTTTCTCGAGCCGGCCGATCTGCTCGCGCACCTCGTCCATCAGGCCGTCGGACAGTTCGTCCCGTTCCAGGTAGTCGAGGCAGGCTTCGGTCGTGATGACGAAGCCCGGCGGCACATTCAGGCCGATCTGGGTCATTTCGCACAGGTTTGCACCTTTGCCGCCAAGCAGCTTTTTGTTCTGGCCGTCGCCGTCGGTGAATGAGTAAACATGCTTTGTTTTCATGAGCTTAAGCGCCTCGAAATTGAGAAATTTTCTTTGTCGCAATGGTCCACCATAGACCCAGTCCAAACCATTACGGCAAACCACTAGCGGCACGTGGATTGGCGCAGCGCGGCTGCTAAGATGTGCCCATGAAGCGACGGGTACTGTGGTGGATCCTGGGTGTGCTGTCGGTGACCATCATCGCCTACAGTATCTACCTTGCGTTTCCGCGTTATGACTATTTCCTCGAACGCACCGGCACACTCGTCGATGCCGAGGTCATCGAGGAAGCGCGCGACATCGATCGCAGCTACACGGTGCACCTCAAATCATCCACGGGCCTTGAAGTCGACATGCGTGTGCTGCGGCCCGAAGTCGATGTGACCGAGAAGCTGCCGCTGGTACTCGTGCTTGGCGGCCAGGAGACCGGCAAGGATGCGATAGACCTGATCGGTGCCGCCGACGGCATCGCCTTCGCGGCCATCGACTATCCTTATGATGGCAACCAGGACCTCGATGGCTTCTGGAAATCCGTTGCCGCGATTCCCGATGTCCAGCGCGCATTTCTCGACTCACCGCCGGCGGTTTCTCTCGCCGTGACTTGGTTGCTCCAGCAGGATTGGGTGGACCCGGAACGGGTCGAACTTGCCGGTGTGAGTCTCGGTGTGCCGTTCGCAACAGCCGCCGGAGCGCTCGACACGCGTTTCAGCCGCGTGTGGATGCTGCACGGCGGTGGCGACAATGTCAGTTGGGTCAGCCACAACGCGCGTCGCCACATCGATAACGAAGTGTTGCGCCACCTGACCGCACGGACAGTGCTGTTCATCGTGCATGGCCGGTCGTTTGAAACGCGGCGCTGGATACCTGAGATCGCACCGCGGCCGTTGATCATCGTCGCAGCAAAGAACGACGATTACGTGCCGCGCGAAGCACAGGAGCCGCTCGTTGAAGCCGCGAAACTCGACCACGTGGAACTCATCTGGACCGATGGCAGGCACATCGGTCCAAATCGTGGCGATGAGCTCAAACAGCTGCTGATCATCGTTCGCGACCGCGTACTGGGCAGTGAACGCAGGTTGACTGGACCCGTGTACCCGATCGAGCCACTCGAATGGACGGGACCGAATGACGATGAGCTCATCTCGTTACCCGACCTCAACGATATCGACTCGTTCCTGCGCCTGGAGCTCGTCGATACATTCGGCCGGCAGCTGGATACGCTGCTCGCGAATGACGCTTTGGTCGACCGCATCGTTGCGACCGTGGACAACCTGCCGCGCAGTCACGTTGCCGAGCAAGTGCGTCCGGTTGGTCGCTTGCCCAGTGAGTTTCGTGCCATCGACGAGACGATTGATCCCGCCAACTACGAGCGCTATCGCCCGTTGATCGACATGTTTACGTTGGCCGACCCGGACACTGTCATGGACCTGTACCGTCGCTACTACCCGCTGTTGCAACAGTCATATGAAGATCTCGGTTACCCGAATGCGTACTTCAATGACCGCGTCGTACAGGTGATCGACCACCTGCTGTCGACGCCCATACCCGACGAGGCGCCTCGCCTCATCAGGCCACATGTGCTTTACGAGTATGAGGATGCCGAGCTGGAGGCGCTATCGAGCGGGCAGAAACTCCGCGGAGGCTGCAGCGATACTGGCGATCGAAGCGTCGAGCGTCGCGTTGAATTCGTCGTCGCTCTGGTTGGCGTTGAGACCCTCGGCGAGGGCACGCGAGAAACTCGCCACCATGCCGTTCTGGCGGGACAAACGATCGTTTGCCTCCTCACGAGAATAGCCACCTGACAGCGCTACGACTCGCGCAACATTCGGGTGCGCAACGCAATCGGCGTACAGGTTGTCCTTCTCGGGCAGCGTCAGTTTGAGCATGACGATTTCGTCGGGCCCGAGGCTGTTGAGGTGTTCCATGATCGCTGCATGCAGGATGTCCTCGGCCCCAGCCTTGTCGGGGCAATGGATATCTACTTCGGGCTCGATAATCGGCACCAGGCCGGCGGCGACGATGCGGCGACCAATTTCGAACTGCTGGTCTACGACGGCCTTGATACCTGCCTCGTTGGCCTGCTTGATGACCGAACGCATCTTGGTACCGAAAATGCCGGCTGCCCTGGCTTTTTCCAGCAGTGCATCGAGATCCGGCATCGGCTTCATGACCTGCGCGCCATCGACCTCGTCCGCGAGGCCTTTGTCGACCTTGAGGAACGGCACGACATTCTTGACGTTCCAGAGATAGGACGCCGTCGACTGGCCTTCAACTTCGCGATCCATTGTATTTTCGAACAGGATGGCGCCGAGGATGCGGTCGCCGCCAAAGGCGGGGCTCGTCATGATACGAGTGCGCATCTCGTGCACCACCGTAAACATCTCTTCGTCATTCGACCAGGCGTCGGGCGTAACGCCATAGAGTCCGAGCGCTTTCGGCGTACTGCCGCCACTTTGGTCCAGTGCGGCGATAAAGCCAGGGGCATTCTTGATTTTTTCCATTTGCTGTTCGTTGTTGCTCACGGTGCTACCTGTCTGTTTAATGTGGAACGATATGGTGAGCGCGATTCTACATGAGACGGCAGCATTATTGAGGCGATTTGCAGCCTGCGTGCTCCTGTTTTGCGGCATTCTGTCGTGGCCGGCCGCCGCTTCCCCGCTTTTTGATGACGATTCGGTGCTGGACATTCGGCTCAGCGGCCCGCTGCGCAGTGTGACCCGCTCCAGGAAGCACAAGGAACCGCAGGAATATCGATTCACGCTCACCGTTGACGAGACCGGTCTCCCGGTCGATGTCCGGGTGCGCGGCAAGAGCCGCAAGATCGTCTGCTCGTTCCCGCCGTTGCGACTGAACTTTGACGAAGAGGGCGTGGCGGGTACCGTGTTCGCCGGCCAGGACAAGCTCAAGCTGGTCACCCACTGCAAATCCGGCAATCAGAAATCCGAGACCAACCTGCTCGACGAATACACGGCGTACCGCATCTTCAATGTGATATCGGATGTTGGCTACCGCGTCCGCCTGTTGCGCGTCCACTACGAGGATACTGACGGCAAGCTGCGCGGACTCGATGAGCCTTACTACGCTTTCCTCATCGAGACGGACTCCGAACTGGCATCCCGGCTTGGTGGTGAGGTGGCCAAGATCGAAGGCGTGCCGTATTCAAAGCTCAACGCAGCGCATACGGCGCGGTTCTATGTATTCCAGTACCTGATTGGCAACTTCGACTGGTCATTTGTCATCGCCGACGATGCAGACACGTGCTGCCACAATGTCGATCTGTTGGAAAAGGATGGCCAGCTGTACCCGATCGCCTACGACTTCGACTTTTCGGGACTGGTGAATGCCACCTACACCAGGGTGCCACCATCCATCGGCATCAAGCGCGCCACGCAGCGCGTCTTCAGAGGATATTGCAAGCTCGCCATCGGGCAAGTCGCCGCGGGCTTCGACGAGATTGTCGCCAGGAGAGACGAGATCATGTCGGTTGTCACGAACTCGCCGGTCGTCGTCGGCGAAGACACCGGCGCTCGCGTGCGCTACATCGGATACTTTTTCGAGCAGGCGCTCGAGAAGCGCGACGAGATCCTGGAAGAATTCGACAGCGACTGCCTCGGGCCGCACTAGCGGCGACGACGAAGCAGTCCCGCGGCGGCCATCAGCAACAGGAACAACGGACCTGTTGAGCCGCTGCCACTGTCTTCATTCTTGTCCTTCACCTCGATCCGGCCATTCGCGCTGTTGTTATTGACGACAAGTTCGGCCTCGACCGAGGACAGCGTCGCGGTGATATTCGGGTTACCTGCCGCTACTCCCGTAGCCGTGACACTGACCGAGGAGTTCGACTGCGCCCCGAATAACGCCGCCTGGCAAGTGACACGCTGCGTTGTCACGGTGCAGCTACCGAGCGGCCAGCTTGCCGCCGTAGCATTGAGGGCATTGCCGAGGTCGATGGTGAGCGTGACTCCGGTCGCATCGATCGTTGCTCGATTCTCAAGCGCTGCGTTAATCGTCGTGCTCTGGTTGAGCTTGATATCCGAGCCGATCGGCGGATTGACGACGAGGTCTACAGCCGGATCAACCGAAAACTGCAACTGCTCCTGGTTATTGCCGGGTCGGTCATCCGTGTCCGATGTTGTTACCGTTGCCGTGATCGTACCAGCGCCTATCGATGTCGGTGTTACGCCGATGTCGACCGTTCGATTTGCGAAGCCCGGAATGGTACCGATCGCGCAGCTGACCGTACCGGCGCCGCTCGTGCATGTACCCTGCGAGGCCGTGGCTGAATCCAGCGTTAGGTTTGCCGGCAACGTGAAATCGGCGACGACATTCGTGGCGTCGAGAGAGCCGTTGTTATCGATGTCGTAAGTCACCGTCGCGCTGGCGCCAAACAGAACGACCGGCGCACCCTCAAGTCCGACATCCACGTCGATCGAGGGCAGCGGCGTGATACACGACGCACTTGCGGCCTCGGCTGACATCTGGGCGATACTGCACGCCGAGAACTGGTCGCTGCCATTGAGCGTCGGCGCCATGAGGAAACCACCGGACTCGTCTTCACAGGCAAAGCCGGCCTCGCCATCGTGCGGCGCGCCAAAGTTGTGGCCGATCTCGTGAGCCGCGACCAGGCTGTCGAACGTAGCAGTGCCATTGCCCTCGCTCAGGCCGGCGCCGAAGTTGAAGCTGCACAACGCGCCCGTGTAGGCGATACCCACGGTAGAACCATTGAGATCGCGTCCTGTATACAGGTGCGTCAGCCCGTTCTGGCTCTGTGCCGGCGTGTTTCTGCGGTAGTCGGCAACCTCATCGAGCAGCAACGATGCGTCACGCTCGTCGGTGAACGGGTCACTCGAACTCGAGAATGTCTCGATCGTCGCAACGGTGATCTGTACACCGAGCTGCTGACTGAAGATGCCGTCGACAATATTGAGCCGGTTCGTGATCGCGGTCGCAGCGCCCGCGTCGCCGCCTTTACTGCTGGTGAATTCGAAGTCTCCGATCACGCCCAGCTCGATCTCTTCGATCGCGCCCGGTCCCTGCGAGATGTTGCTGAGCTCCGCAACGAGCCCGTCGTAGGCCGCGGCACCGCTCGTCGCGAGCGACTTCGACCCGCAGGTCATCGTGCCGGGCGCCACCATGGCGTCGGCGAGACGGTAGATAACGGGTACGCTGGTGTCGACAATGCTGTCGCCCGGGGCTTCGATGGCATACATGTCCTGGCCATCCCAGATCATGCCCTGCGGCATGCCGTCGGCAACAACGATGCGCGCCCAGGAACCAGGACGGCCCGCGATCTCGCCGCGGTAAATCTCCACGCCCGCAAGCGAGGGGTTCCGGCTTGCAACCGACATCAGCCGGCTGTTGGCCTCGAGTTCCACGTCGAATCGCTGACCGAGGGCATCGAAACTCATGACGAACGGCGCAGCAGCGCCTGTCTCCTGCGAGCCGTTGGCTGCGTCGACACTAAACGTGCGCATACTCAACTGCTGCAGCGACTCATAGTGCGACAGCATGATGTCATTCCGACCTGCGACTGCGGTCGTTGAAAAAACCGCCGCGCAAGCGGCAGCGATGACAATAGTTCGCCATTTCTACATGCTCGCGACGCTGATCGGCATCAGCGCCCTGACCGTTCCCGCTGCGCAGCTTGGCGCCACCGAAAAGCCCGTTCTTTATGGCAAGAACTGGGTTGCGATTACGGGCAAGCCCCTCGCCGCGACGGCTGGCGCGAAGATGTTTTTCGATGGCGGCAATGCTGTTGACGCCACCTGCGCCATGCTGGCCGCCGCAGCGACGATGTGGGACACGCTTCATTGGGGTGGAGAAACCCAGGCGCTGATTCACAATCCCGAAACGGGCGAAGTCATCGGTATCAATGCCATGGGCGTCGCACCAACAGGGGCCACGCCCGAGTTTTTCCTCGATCGCGGCATGAGCTACCCGCCCGAGTATGGTCCGCTCGCCGCAACGACACCCGGGACGCCGGGCGGGCTCATGGTCATGCTGGCCGAATACGGCACGATGAGCCTCGAAGAGATTCTCGCACCCGCCATCGAGATGGCCGAGGGTTACCCGATCGAAGCCGGCACCGTGCAACGCATCCGCGAAAACGCGCACGAGATCGTGAAGTGGCCCTACTCCAGGCAGCTGTTCCTTTCCGCACAAAGCGGAATGCACGGCCCGGACGTGGGCGAAATCTTCCGCCAGCCACACCTCAAGGCGACGCTCGAAAAACTCGTGGCCGCCGAGCGCGAAGCCCTTGCCGACGGCAAGGACCGCAAACAAGCGATCTATGCCGCGTACGATCGTTTCTACCGCGGCGACATTGCCGAGGAAATCGTGCGCTCTGTGCAGGAACAGGGAGGCCTGTTCACGATGGACGATCTCGACAACTGGGAGGTCCATATCGAGGAGCCGGTATCCACGAATTATCGCGGCATTGATGTTTACAAGCTGACGACCTGGACGCAGGGCCCGACGCTGCTGCAGGCTCTGAACATCCTGGAGAACTTCGAACTCGCCGACATGGGCTACAACACGGTGAAATATATTCACACCGTTTACCAGGCGATGAACCTTGCGTTTGCCGATCGCGACTACTACTACGGCGACCCGTACTTTCCGCCTGACGAACCGATCGAAGGACTGCTGTCGAAAGAATACGCTCGCGATCGTGCGGCGTTGATCCGGCCCGACCGCAACAACCCGCACGTTGAACATGGCATGCCGCCCGGCGTGGAAGACGATCGCGGCCTGTTTCGAAAAATCCTCGATGACATCATTGGTGACAACACGGATGTGCGGCGCGACGATGAATCATTCTTCCGCGGTACGACGTCGATCCAGGCTGCTGACAAGGATGGCTGGGTAGTGTCGGTTACGCCGAGTGGCGGCTGGGTGCCGGCGGTCATAGCCGGTGACACCGGCGTTGGGCTCAGCCAGCGTATGCAGAGTTTCGTGCTCGATCCCGCTATGAATCCCTACAACGTCGTCGAGCCCGGCAAGCGGCCGCGCGTTACCCTGACCCCGAGCATCGCCCTCAAGGATGGCAAGCCGTTCCTGTCGTTCGCTGTCCAGGGCGGCGACGCGCAGGAACAAATGCTGCTGCAGTTTTTCCTCAACGTTGTGGAGTTCGGCATGAACGTGCAGCAGGCTGCGGAGGCGGACAACTTCCTGAGCTACCAGTTGCACCAGTCGTTTGGCGAGCACATTCGGGAACCGGGAAGGCTCGGAGTGAACGAATCGGTCAATGAATACACGCGCGAACAGTTGCGCAACATGGGCTACTGGGTCGAAGTCGGTTTCTGGGGTGACTTCCACAACACGTCCGGGCCGATCAACGCCATCTATTTCGACGAGGAAACCGGTGCAATGCAAGGTGGCTCGAGCAATCACGGCGATGACTACGGCATCGCATGGTAACCGCCCTCGCGGCACACAAGCGGCGACATCCGCGCTAGAATTGGCCGCTGGATACATCAGGGGAATCTCCAATGACACGCACGCTGCTTTTGATCCTGGTCGCTGCCTTTGTCGCCCGGCCGGCGCTGGCCGACGAATCCATCGAGGACAAACTACGCGCCTGCGCCAACGAGACCGACGATGCAGCGCGGTTGGCTTGCTTCGACAAGGCAACGAAGCCGGCAAAGCCACCTGCGCCGGTCGCGGCTGAGGCCGCTCCCACACCGGCAGCAGAGCCCGTCGCGGCTGAGGCCGCTCCCACACCGGCGCCCGCTCCCACACCGGCAGTGGATCCCGTCGCCGACTTCGGCAATGATGCCAAGAAGGAAGACGAGATTACTGAAATCTCGGCGACGGTTGTCGAAGTCCGCAAACGTACTCGCGGCCAGTATGTGGTTACACTGGACAATGGCCAGGTCTGGACGGAGAAGGATGCGGAACCCTACTTGCGCATCAAGGTTGGCGATACGATTCGCATCAAGCGTGTCGCGATGGGCGGCTATCGCCTGGTTGGGCGCGGCAACCGTGCCACCGCCGTCGTTCGCGTCGAGTGAAGTAGCAGGCTGAGACCATGTTTATAGAAGTACCGGACCTTCTGACTGCCGCGCAGGCAAAACAGCTGCGCGATATCGCTGCCACAGCAAAGTTCGTGGACGGCCGCATCAGCAACCCGCACAACCAGACCAAGAACAACCAGCAACTCGACCAGGACGAAAAGGTCTACCTGGAAACTTCAAAGATTCTTGCGGAAGCCCTGCTCGCAAACGAGAGCGTGACGAACTTTGCGTTTATCAATCGCTTTGCGCCGCCGCTGATCTGTCGCTACAAGCCTGATATGGCCTATGGCAAACATGCCGACAATGCCTACGTCCAGGTGGCGAATACGAAGATCCGCTCTGATATCTCGTGCACGATTTTCCTTGAGCATCCCGAAGCCTATGAAGGCGGGGAGTTGACGATTCATCTCGGTGACAAGACTGTCTCGGTCAAAGGCAAGGCAGGCTCGGCCATTCTTTACCCGTCGACAACGATCCACGAAGTTCAACCGGTAACCAAAGGCGAGCGCCTCGTCGCGATAACGTTTATCGAAAGCCAGATCATTGACGAGCACAAACGCGACCTGCTGTATACGCTGAATGAAGTCGCTGCGCTGGAGGGCTATAACATCAGTTGGGACAACCGGGTGTTACTGCAGCATGTCAGCGCCAGTCTGCACCGCATGTGGTCGGCCTGAAACGCTCGACAAACCGCATCCCTTTCTTTATTTCTTCTGTATTGCGGCGCTTCGAGTCCGCGATGATGTCTTCGCGCAACTTCGGACCATAGTTGTGCTCGGGTGCTTTTGAATAGCTGCGCATGATCGGGCCGGCAACCGCCTTCGTGCACTGCTCGGCGGTCGTTTCCAGCCCAAGCGCCCCACAGGTTTGCCTCAGCAACTCCTCCGGGTCGGTGAGGAATGTGTCGAAGTCGAGCGAGAACGCCGCACGCTCCCGGAGCGCCGGTGCCGCCGAGGAGACCTCCGCCAGCCACGTCAACGCCGCCAGTTCACCGCCACTCATGGACTGCAGCGGCGGCAATCCCTCGGTGATTGCACCAAGACGGGTATGACGATTCCGGCCGAACCCGGCCAGGTCCTGCATCGAGTTCTCGCCGGCAAGCAGCACTGCGAGGTGTGTCTCTGCCGGTTGGTACATGAACACGACCCGTGAATCCTTGTTCACTTCGCTGACCAGGTTGGTGCACATGCTGGTTGCCTTCACGGTCGTCGGCCGGTCGCCCCTGGACCATGTTCTTTCGAACAGCCGCAGACGTTTGTGCGTCTCTTTGTCGTCAAGCCAGTCGACAACGCTTTCCGCACGATTAATCGCCAGCACTCGCAGCGGCAGCGGCTCACGCAGTGCCAGTGAACCCGTTGCTTCGGCAACGAGACGTGACAGCAGCGTCGAGCCGCAATGACCGATATGAAAAATATAAGAAGGTGCGCGCGGCGACAGCGCACTGGCCAATTGCTCGAAATCGCGCCACGGCAACCACTCGAATGGCATAGCCGTATGGAAGATGCGGTCATCCAGGAAACTGTGGCCCTGGAGTATTTCTTCGGTCAGCTCGACAAGCAGAACCCTGTCTTCCGCCGGCACAAGCTTTTGCGGATATATGAGCGGATCATCTTTGAATCGCTCCAGCCACTCCGCCATGCGGAACTCTCCCTGATTGTGTCGCATTCATTGTTGCTCGCTGCTTCCCCTGTTTACAAGTTTGCCCGGGGCACAATGAAACAACCGGAAACAATGCTACACAATCCTGAAACCCACTTCTCTGTCGCAGTTGCTAATTTCTCTCGGGAACCAAACCCTTCCCTGATGGAGATTTGTAATGACACAACGTTTATCGAAGATTTTCTCAATTGCATTGATCGCCCAGCTCGCGCTGGCGTTTGCCGCATCACAGGCCCTGGCCGGCGACTACAAGAAAGGCGCCAGCAAGGATATTGTTGATACTGCAGTTGCTGCAGGCCAGTTTGAAACTCTCGCCGCTGCGCTGGTTGCCGCCGATCTCGTCGATACGCTGAAGAGTGACGGCCCGTTCACGGTATTCGCACCGACCGACGAAGCATTCGCGAAGCTGCCCGAGGGTACTGTCGAGAGCCTGCTGAAGCCGGAAAACCGCGACCAGCTTGTCGCGATCCTGACGTATCACGTCGTTCCCGGCGAAGTGCTGGCTGCTGATGTCGTCAAGCTCAGCGAAGCGACAACCGTCAACGGCCAGTCTGTCGAAATACAGGTTGCCGACAACGGCGTTCGCATCGACAACGCAAATGTGATTGCCACAGACATCGACGCCAGCAATGGCGTTATCCATGTCATCGATACGGTCATCCTGCCCGGCTCGTAACACCTTGATTGGCGGTACATGGACGTACCGCCACTCCCTCCCGAATTGCCAGCCCGCACCCCTGCGGCGTATAACTAACCCGTCACGAAACAAACCTCGCCTCATTGCGAGGTGAGCAAACCCGCAACAAGACGGGTAACGACAAACAGGGAGTTGCGATATCCGTCAGGCGATAAAGGAAATTGCATGAACAAGCCTGTGATCAACGTCGAGGATCTCGAGTACAAGGCGTTCGGCAAGGGCGACAAGTTCCATGCCGAACGCGGCCAGGTGTCACCGCTGATCGGAGCAAAGCAGCTGGGCTACGCCGTGATCCGCCTGCAGCCCGGCAAGCGCGCCTGGCCGTACCACTCTCATCACGCGACCGAGGAAATGTTCTACGTCATTTCCGGCGCGGGTACGCTGCGCCACGCCGACGAGGAATATCCGATTCGGGAAGGCGACTTCATTTGCTCTCCCGCAGACCCCACGCAACCGCATCAGATCATCAACACATCTGAGGACGAACTGGTATACATGGCGTTGAGCAACGAGATGAAGACAGATGTCATGCTTTACCCGGATTCAGGCAAGTTCGGTGTCTGGCATGGCGACGTTAGACACCAGGACGCGCCGGACAACTTCCTGATGTTCGGCCGTAAGGAAGATGCGCTCGATTACTGGGACGGTGAGGACGAAGACTGACGGCGTGCGTAGGCATCGGCATAGCGCATGATGCTGAATGTCCCGACCTTGTCGCCGTTGCCGAATTCAACACCGCGCGCCGTAACTTCCAGCATCGCCTGTCCTATTTCGGTCGCCTTGACGGCAGCCCCGACCGGCCTGAAGAAGCCATAGAGCATCTTCTGACCGAGGTGGGCCTCTTCCTGCGTCGGGGCGATGTAGTCGGGGCGGTAGGCAATCACCTGCATTTTCGTTCCTTCGGCAAACCCGAATAGCGAATTCTCGGCGCGCACTTTTTCTCTCGCCCACATCGCGGTCGAGTCTTCCGAGATATCGCTGGAGCTTATGTAGTGGAACGAGATATTGTCCTTCACGCTCACAGGCAACCACTGCTCGACGAATGCCATCGGGAAATCGACGTGGATCAAACCGTAGGTCTCCTCGTCGACACCGACCGAACTCATGCCGATCGCCCAGTAGACCGCATCCGCCGCGGCAACCTGTCTCCGCACCGCCGAGTAGTCGAGGTAGTCCATGTGCGCCGTCATTAATACCTTGCCCGATTCGACGCCCTCCCTTATTCGCGATGTTTCCCGGCGTGTGATGACGTGAATCGTGTCGATGTGCGGATCGGCAAGCGCTGCCTTCAGGATGCCGTCACCGGCCGTGCCACTCGCGCCGAAAATCGCAACTGTTCGGTACCCGGAAGGCGCCCCTTGCAGATCATCGACAGTTCGATCGAGCCGAGCCACCATGATGACACCAGTCAGGTAGAACAGCGCAAATAACACCAGTGGTGTCAGTAAAATCGTTCGCAGGCGGGGAAGCTTCATGACGGGCAGATCTTAACACCACTATCGTTTGCTACTATTGGCCCATGCTCCGCAAGATTCTCATCATCCTCGCCATACTTGTCGCATTGTTCTTCCTGTTCGCACCGGGGGCTGTTGAGAACAAGCAGAACCAGGTACTCGACGGGCCGGCGTGGCAAGTCCCCGAACGTGTTCAGCAGTTTCATGACACGTTACGAGTCGCTGACCTGCACGCAGATACGTTGTTATGGAACCGCGACTTTCTGGACCGCGGTACCCGCGGGCACGTCGACCTGCCGCGGCTGCAGGAAGGCAACGTCGTATTGCAGGTCATGGCGGCAGTCACCAAGACACCACGGAACCTCAACTACGTAAGCAATTCCGGCGACTCCGGCGACAACATAACTTTGCTCGCTATCGTGCAGCTGTGGCCGCCCCGAACCTGGGGCAGCCTGCTCGAGCGTGCCATCTACCAGTCCGAACGGCTTCACAAGGCGGCGGACCGAAGCGACGCACTCGTTGTCGTGGCCAGCGCAGCCCAGCTCGACGCCTTTCTGCGCGACAGGGAAGCGGACCAGGTGGCAACCATTCTTGCCACAGAAGGTGCGCATCCGCTCGAGGGCGAAATCGACAACCTCGCACGCCTGTGGGATGCCGGTTTCCGGGTACTGGGACTGCACCATTTCTTCGACAACCGTCTCGGTGGCTCGCTGCACGGTGAATCTCGCAGCGGCCTGACGGAGTTCGGCAGAAACGTCGTGCGTGCGGCAGTCGACATGGGCTTCATCGTCGATGTCGCCCATTCGTCGCCCGCCAGTGTCGACGACGTGCTCGCCATCAACCCGAAGCCGGTGATTGTCTCGCACACCGGGATCAACGGAACCTGCGACAGTCCGCGCAACCTGGCGGACGAGCAAATGCAGCGCATTGCGGCGGCCGGCGGGCTGATCGGTGTCGGTTACTGGGACGCCGTCTGTGACATCACGCCAGCGGGCGTGGCGAAATCGATCAGGTATGCGGTCGATCTCGTTGGCGTCGACCACGTCGCACTCGGCTCCGACTACGATGGCGCCACGACGGTGGCATTTGATGCGAGTGACCTCGCGGTGCTGACGCAGGCCTTACTCGAAGCTGGCTTGTCGGAAGACGACGTTCGCAAGGTGATGGGCGACAACCAGTTGCGATTCTTCAGCGCGCAGCTGCCGTAAAGTGTAACACCGCCACATTTCGCCATATTCAGATCACCGACGCAGCACTTTTGACAGCTTAAATCTCCCCAGTCAAAGGGAGATCCGCCATGCAAACCATACTCAGCCGCCTGCACCGGAGCACTTCGGTCAAAGTGTTTTCGATCGGCTTTCTCGTTCTTGTCCTGCTCATACCACTCGCCATGGTCAAGGAGACCGTCCGTGACCGGGACATGGTCGGCCTGGAAGCGAAACAGGACATCCAGCGAACCTGGGGTCATGCGCAAATCGTTGCCGGTCCGGTGCTGGTCCTGCCATACGAGGCGCTGAGCACCTCCGACAAACGCGAGCACACGATAAGAAAAACGCTTCGAATCATTCTGCCCACCGTGCTAAACGTCGATTCTTCGCTCGTGACCGAGACTCGTTATCGCGGCATTCACAAGGTCCCGGTTTATTCGGCGCGGAGCAGGCTGTCGGGCTCGATTGACCTTGCCAACATTGGTGTAGATGAGACAGAAATTGACTGGGCAGACGCATTTGTCGCCATTGGCGTCAGCGATGGTCGTGCGATCGCGGAAACTCCGGTTCTGCGAGCAAACGGTGAGATGCTGCCATTCATACCCGGCGGCCAGCAAATTCCCGGCTTCCCTCCGCAGATCGTCGCACCCGTCGGCAAGCTGTTCTCTGGCGAGCATCCCTCTTCGATCGACTTTGACGTGACGCTCAACATCAAGGGCAGCGAGTCACTCAGGTTTCTGCCACTCGGCGACACCACGCAAGTGTCCATGCAATCCGAATGGGCATCCCCGAGTTTCTCCGGGAATTATCTTCCGGAGACCCGGGAGGTTAGCGACGATGGATTTAGCGCGCGGTGGCGAGTATCGAGCATCGGGCGGCCGCTTCCCTCGCGCTGGTCCACGCACACGACCGCAGCACAGTTGGCCGAACAATCGGCGTTCGGTGTAGACCTGTATATGCCGATCAGCGTCTATCGCCTGACATTGCGTGCGGCCAAGTACGGCATCCTGTTTATCGGCCTGACCTTCGTCGGCTATTTCATGTTCGAAGTCATCGCCGGATTGCGGTTGCATCCGCTGCAATACCTGATGATCGGCCTGGCGAACGTACTCTTCTACCTGCTGCTTGTCTCGTTTGCCGAGCATACGGGCTTTGGCCTTGCTTACATGCTGAGCGCACTGGCCTCGAGCGGACTCGTTGTCGGCTACAGCCGTTCGGTGCTTGGCGACCGTGGGAGGGCCTCGATCATCGCCGCAATACTCGCCGTGCTTTACAGTTTCCTGTACATGACCTTGAAAGCCGAGAGCTACGCGATGCTTGCCGGAGCGATCGGCCTGTGGGCAACACTGGGGCTGATCATGTACCTGACGCGCGGCGTCAACTGGTACTCGGAGTCAGAGGACGGGCTCGATGGGCAGTAGCCGGTTGAAGTTGACCCGCATTCGTTTGCCGAAGCCGACTTCATCGTCCGGATTGAACTCGAGCGTTGTGAGCCAGCTATTTTCCGGCCGCATATCGCCTTCGATACTATCCGTCAGCTGCCGGCCAAGCTCCTCATTCGTCACCAGCACGCCAACCTCCGTGTTCAGGTTTGCCGAGCGTGGGTCGAGATTGAACGTGCCGATGTAGATCACCTCTCCATCGATCACGAGGCTCTTGGCGTGCAGCGCGAAAACCGTGTCGTTCTTGAGAATGGCCGGGTGTCGTATCGCAAGCGTCTTGCGTATGGCCGGGTAGGCTTTGTACTCGTAGATCTCGATGCCCGCGAGTAGCAGCTCCTCGCGCTGGCTGGCATAGCCGCTGAACGCCTGGATGTTATCCGTGGAAGCCAGCGAATTCGTCGATATGCGAATACGCACACCCCGGTCGACCAATCTCTTGAAAAACTCGATGCCGCCTTCGGGCATGACGAGATATGGCGTTTGTATCAGTACCGATTCTTTCGCGTCTTCGAGCGCGGCAATCAGCTGCCGCGTTGACTCGCCGCTACCACCGAGCCCCTCGTGCCCCGGGTTCTTGCCGGGGATGTCGCTGATAAACGAGATCTGGTCCCAGACCAGCGCTTCCATTATCGATGCCACCAGATCCCCGGTTGCGTCGATGGCGGCACGCACCTGCGGTGCAAAATTTCGCGGATCTTCTGCGTAAGCGTGTAATTCCGCAGCGCGTTGCGCCACATCTGCTGCCGAAATTTCACCAAGCTCGTCCGCCAGGATCTTTTCCACCGGAACCGCAAATTCACTGGTCCAGAACTCTTCGAAGTTGTCTGTCATTTCCTGAACGGCCGCACCGACAAGCAGGATGTCGCGATCGCGGAAGTTGTATTCGTGGTCGTAGTCGAAATACTCATCGGCCATATTACGGCCGCCCGTAATGCCAGCAAGGTTGTCGAAAATCGCCGTCTTGTCATGCATGCGCTGGTTGATGGCACGAAAGTCCGTGAATACGTTCTTGACCTTTTGCCAGGTGCTCACGCCAACGGCGAGGTTCGGGTTGTAGATGCGAATTTCCGCATTTGGATGCGCCGACAACAACAGCAGCGTCTTGTTCTCCGCGTCGATGAGCAGGTCGTCCACGAGCACGCGCACCCTGACACCGCGATCGGCAGCCGCGAGAAGTTGTTGCGCGGCGAGAATGCCGATGTTGTCAGTACTCCAGATGAAGTACTGGATGTCGATCGACCTTGTTGCGTTCTGCCCGAGCCATGCGCGGCCGATGAGCGCTTCCTCGCCCCTCTCGAGAATGTAGGCGCCCGTCTGTGTCGCCATGCGCTCGG
Source organism: Woeseiaceae bacterium (assembly GCA_037386905.1). Classification (GTDB taxonomy): domain Bacteria; phylum Pseudomonadota; class Gammaproteobacteria; order Steroidobacterales; family Woeseiaceae; genus UBA1847. Next base: position 3,890 of record JARRLQ010000005.1, on the reverse strand, counting down.
CACAGTCATCACAATTGGCATCAATCCACTCGCTGATCGTCTGCGCACCTGAACCTGCAGGACACATCGTGATGGCGAGCACAGCGAGCGTGAGCATCGCATTTCTCATGAATGCAATTTTCGCAGAAGTGGTAGAGTCTGACCAACGATCCGGACTCAGGAGCAAGGAATGGCCGACTCGAATAACATCAAATGGTCATCATCCCTAACGTTTGTACTGGCGGCTGTCGGTTGTGCGGTCGGCCTCGGCAATATCTGGCTGTTTCCTTTCCTGGCCGGCGTCAACGGTGGCGGTGCGTTCGTTCTCGTCTACCTCATAGCCGTCGCTGTGCTCGCCCTGCCCGTACTCATTGCCGAGCTCATGGTCGGCCGGCGAGGCGCCGCCGGGCCACCGCAGGCCATTGCAAAAGTTGCAGTGGAGTCGGGCCGTTCGCCACGGTGGGGCTGGATGGGCATATTCCTCGGCGCAGTGGGCGCCACGCTCGCGCTCAGCTTTTACTGTGTCGCCGGTGGTTGGGCGCTGGCTTACACGGTCAAGATGGCAACGGGGCAACTGCAGGGCATCGACGCCACGCGGGCGCCACTGATTTTCGACCTGCTCAACGGATCTCCGGGATCGCTGTTTCCATGGTTCGCCGCGTTTGCGGCTGCAACAATTTTTATTTCCGCCCGCGGCCTGCATGCCGGAATTGAAAGAGCGGTAAAGCTCATGATGCCGGCACTGTTTGTCATGGTAATCCTGATCGTTATCTATGCCGCTGTCGTCGGCGATTTTGGCGGTGCCGTCCAGTTCCTGTTTGCTCCCGACTTTTCCAAGCTTGACAGCAAGACTGTTCTCGCCGCCTTTGGCGCCGCATTTTTCTCCATCAGTGTCGGCATAACGAACATGGTGGCCTATGGCGCCTACATCGACAAAGAGACAAAGATCCCCCGAACAGCAACGACGATTGTCGTCGCCGACACGTCCGTGGCGCTGCTTGCGGGGCTCATGATCTTCCCGTTCATCTTCGAGTTCGGGCTGCAGCCGACGGAAGGTCCCGGCCTCGTGTTCATGACACTCCCGATCGCGTTTGCGCAGATTCCGGGCGGCATGATCATCGGTACGCTGTTCTTCCTGTTGCTGTTCTTTGCGGCGTTAACCTCATCGATCGGCATGTTGGAACCACCGGTCTCCTGGCTTCGCGACGCGACGAATCTCAAACGCAGCAGTGCCGCAATGCTGTCCGGCTCGGTGAGCTTCATCATTGGCACTTTCGCGGTACTGTCGTTCAACGTGCTCTCGGATTTTCATCCGCTCAATGCTGTGGTGTCCTTCGAAGGCAAGAACGTCTTCGAGTCACTCATTCACCTCGTGCTCAACCTGATGATGCCGATCGGCGGCATCCTGATCGCCTTCTTCGCTGCCTGGGCGGTCAAATCGGAATTCAGCCGGGATGAGCTCTTCAATGGCGAGAACACGCTGGCATACCGCCTGTGGCAATTCCTGGCGAGATTCGTAGTACCGGTGCTGCTCGCCTTCGTGCTCATCGATGTCTCGCGCGGGTAGCGGATGGAGCGGTACTTCGCCTACCACTATGAAGGCCCGGCATTCGAGCTATTCAGCGTGGGGCACTGGCTTGCCATTGGCGTCGTCACCGCTATTGTCGTATTCCTGATCTGGGGCTGGCGTAACCCCGATGAGTCATCACGGCGCCGGGCCAGGCTCTTCATTGCCGGCATCATGGTGCTCAATGAAATCGGCTGGCACGCCTGGAACATCACCAATGGAGCCTGGAGCCTGCAGGAACACCTGCCCCTGCACGCGACGTCGCTGAGCATCTGGGGATCCATCTTTGTGTTGGTGACGCGCAACTACCGGGTGTACGAGGTCGTGTTCTTTATTGGCATCGTCGGTGCGGTGCAGGCATTGATTACGCCTGCCGCCGGTGACTACGGCCTGCCGCATTACCGCGCCTTCCAGACGCTGATTTCACACGGCATGATCGTCGTCGCCATGGTCTACATGACAGCCATAGAAGGGCTTCGGCCGCACTGGTCATCCATATGGAGGACGATGATAGCGATTAACGTGCTCATGCTGATTGTCTCCGGGATTAACGTCCTGCTGGGCAGCAACTACATGTTCACGCTGCACAAACCGGCGACCGCGAGCCTGTTCGACGCCATGGGACCATGGCCCTGGTACCTGCTGTCTGCCGAGTTGCTGGCAGTCATACTTTTCTCACTCCTTTACCTGCCATTTGCCCTGGCAGACCGAAGACAAACCAATGCGCCTGCTTACGTTCAGGAAAGATAACAACGACCACATCGGTGTCCGCGTCGGTGACAATGTGGTGTCAGTCAGTGACATCGCCCCCGGGATACCCACAGACATGCGGCAGTTACTTGCGGTGGACGCGTTGCAACAAGTCGCACGGGCGCTCGAGACCACCGATATCGCGGGGATCCCGGCCGCCGACATTGAATACCGCCCACTGATTCCGAGTCCAGGCAAGATCATCTGCATCGGCCGCAACTACGCCGCTCACGCGGCCGAAGGCGGCGCCGATACGCCGACGTTTCCGGAGATCTTCTTCCGCAGCGCAACGTCACTGGTCGCACACAACGGTACGATAATCCGGCCGCAATGCTCGACGAAACTCGACTACGAGGGCGAGTTTGCCTGCGTCATCGGCAAGGCTTGCCGTCATGCAACCGAGGACAATGCACTCAATTTTGTTGCCGGCTACACGTTGTTCAATGATTCGACGTTGCGCGACTACCAGCGCTTCGCATCGCAATGGACCATCGGCAAGAACTTTGACAGCACCGGCGCGATGGGGCCGGAACTGGTGACATCCGACGAGCTGCCACCAGGATTGGCCGGCCTCACGCTCACGACAAAGCTCAACGGAGCGGTAATGCAGGAAGGCAAGATCGACGATCTCGTGTTCCCGGTCGCAACCTTGATCACGATTCTCAGCGAGTGCATGACACTCGAACCTGGTGACGTCATCGTCACCGGCACGCCGTCGGGCGTGGGCGCGGCACGCAAACCGCCCGTGTGGATGGAAGCGGGCGACAGTGTCGAGGTTCATGTGCCAGGCCTCGGCACGTTGCGCAATACTGTTCGCGATGAAGTGAAAGACTAGTAAAGAAAACGGCCCCTTACGGGGCCGTTTCCATTTCTGCTGATGTGAATCAGCTGCCGGATCAATCCAGCGAGTAGTTGACGCGCGTGTACCAGAACATTCCCGGAATCGGGTAGATCGTTCCGTCGAAGCTGTTCAGGTCGCACGATGCACAGAACGGGATGGTTTCGTCGAACAGGTTGTCGATGCCAACCTGTACGGACCAGTTACCTTCACCGCGTGCTTGCGGTGTCCACGTAGCCTGCACGTTGGTGAACAACACACTGTCGATGTCGTTGCCATCCTGTCCGCGGGAGCAGAACTCATCCCACAGCTCGAACGCAGCCGTCATGCCACCGCAGTCTTCATCGAGATCGCTGTAGTACTGGAACGCCAGCCTTGCCGCCCAGTCGCCGTAGTACCAGTCGGCGCTCAGCGTGGACTTCCACTCGACGAATGCCCTTTCAGGTGAACCGAGCTCCGTTCCCGCACGGTCGACCGTGATGTCTCCGCTCGGGCCTGGAACCGTTTCTTTGTAGTCGGACAGGTGGGTGTTGGCCCAGCTGATGCGGAACTGTCCGGCGTTGCCCTCTGCAGTCAGCAGCTCGGCTTTCCAGTCGAAGCCCGACGTCTGTATTGAGGCAATGTTGAGCAGCAGGCCATCGATCCTCAGGATACCGCCGTCGGGCTTCGACTGGAAAGCCGAGCTGCTGACTGCAGAGGGCAACGCCGGACAGTTCCGCATCAGCTGGGCCAACACCCACCTGTCCGACTACAAAG